>CANHJH010000147.1 GCA_947460365.1 Sphingobacteriia bacterium
AACCTCTTCAAGTGTCCTATAGATTTTAATAGTGGGATAAAATTGGAGCGATGCTTGTTTGGTTCGCTCCAGCACCCCGTAAAGATTTAATCCGGGATGAAGTTCAATAAATGGAGCATGGAATACCCTGCCCGACATGCCAAATGATAATATAACAGTATTAATTGGTTGCATAGTTTATAAAATTAAAAAGATTTATTTGAAAATAATCTCCGTTTTATCCACGATTTAAATGGCTAGAAGTAATTTTCCTATATGTTTTAATGAAGTTGCAGGTTGATCAATAACTACTTAATTTTAACGAAATTAACTATTGTGTCAAATTCAACAGATAACAACTCGGTCGCATTTTTAAGGTTAGTAAAAATAATGGATGAACTAAGGGAACAATGCCCTTGGGATAAGAAGCAAACTATTCATACACTTCGTTCTATGACAATTGAGGAAACCTACGAGTTGGTAGATGCAATAGACCATAATGATTGGAAAGGTATTGCGGAAGAGCTGGGTGATCTTTTTCTACATTTATTGTTTTACTCAAAAATTGGGGCCGAGCAAAATGCGTTTTTGTTAGAAGATGTATTAAATGGGATAGCCGAAAAGCTGATAAGGAGACACCCACATATTTATGGGGAGGTGAAAGTAAATGACGAGGAAGATGTAAAACGAAATTGGGAAAAAATAAAAGCAGCAGAAGGCAAAAAGTCTACCTTGGAAGGCGTGCCAAAGTCATTGCCTGCCATTGTTAAATCGCTCAGATTGCAGGAGAAATCTAAACAGGTAGGTTTTGAATGGAGTAATAAAGAAGATGTTTGGAAAAAAGTAGAAGAAGAAACCAAAGAACTGCAAGAGGCTATTGCATCAGATCAACAAGATGATATTGAAGCAGAGTTTGGAGATTTATTATTTAGTTTGGTTAATTACGCACGCTTTTTGCAGGTTGATCCTGAAAAGGCTTTGGAAAGAACGAACCGGAAATTTATTGACCGATTTCAGCAAATGGAAAAAATAGCCGGTCAACAAGGAAATGCATTAACAGACTTAAGCTTGGAAGAAATGGATAAACTCTGGAATAACATTAAGAAACAAAAATAATTGTCTTGATTAATCAAATACGTACAGCTATTTACAAACACGGCTATTTAATTATTATAGCTGCCTGGTTGTATACCATATCGTTTATTTTTACTAACTACTGGAGTTATCATGCAAGCCCGGAAAAAGTAAAAAGTAAAATAGAAAAGCTGATTCATGCAGAAGAGAAAAAAATCAATGCAATTATTTCGGATACTTCATTGATAGAATCACTGATTCATCCTATAGCTAGAACTGAAGAAAAGAGGAAAGAAGAAGATGCTTTTGGGTTATTTATTTATCAAATAGCTCCATCCGGTACCCCTGAAATTCGTTATTGGAGTTCAAACAAAATGGAAGTTTCTTCTAATGAAATCAATAAGCCCATCGGTACTTATTTTGTTACCAATCCTCATGGAAGTTTTATTATCAAAAAAAATAAGTTAGTATTAAAACAGCAACAATATTACGTATTTGCTGTATTACCTGTAAAGTGGACATATTTTATTCAAAACAAGTATTTCAAATCTGATTTTGCATCATTTCCCGGATTGGCAAATCAATATGATATAGGCGAAAATAAACAATCTGTTCCGGTGCTCACCAGCAAAGGGGAATACCTTTTCAGTATTAGTTTAAAAGAGGGGAAAGCATTTATATCTTATGATGTATTTACCATTGTATTAAGGGTATTGGCTATTTTATTAATATTTATTTTCTTACATTTTGTGTCAGAAGATTTGGTCATTTCGGTAGGCTTTTACAAAGGGATTTCTTTTTTGTTTTTATGGGTAGTCTTATTGCGATTGGCTGCATATTTATTTCCATTCCCATTTAATTTCTCTAAATTACCTTTGTTCGATCCCACTATTTATGCCTCTAATTTTTTACACCCATCATTAGGTGATTTATTGATTAATGCAATCATATTTTTTTGGTTATTACTGTTCTTCAAAAATCATCAAGACGAATCCATTGTATGGAATAAAAAGCAAACTCCATTTTTCACAACAATTGTTTCATTATCCTCATTAACAATTTTCTTTTTTATTGGTGTCAATATTGTCAATAGTTTGGTTCGAGATTCAACCATATCTTTTGATGTATCTAATTTTTTTAGTTTAAGTATTTATAGCATTATTAGTTTTGTTGTACTTTGTTTATTGGCTTTAAATTTTTTCTATCTTTCACAGGTTTTGTATCTGTTGGTTTTGCGGCATGGATTAAACATGCTAGTTCAGTTATTAACAGTGATTTTAACCGGATTTGCTGTTATGTTGATACTTGCAAAAAGGGGGGAAGGAAGTCATTATTTAGTTGTATTGTTTTGGTTGTTGGGGTATTTATTGATTTTAAATTGGAGAAAAAAAGATCTGGAAATCTCCTTTATTCGGACCCCATATTTTATATTCTGGGTAATGTTTTTTGCCATGTCTATAGCTGTTTTGGTGATGTACCAAAATAAAGTAGTTGAGTATGAACAAAGAAAACGTATTGCAGAAAAGCTTGCTATTCAAACCGATCCTTCTGGAGAAAATTTATTGTATATAGCAGCCACCAATTTTGATAATGACTTTTTCAATGCTAATTTTCATCGATTTAACAAAAGTGAATATACCAATAAATACATTAAAGACAGTTTAATCAATCAAAACTTTTCGGGATACTTGAATAAATATGAAACACATATTTATACGTATGACTCCCTATTTCGTCCTTTATACAACGATGATTCATTAAGTTATGCATCGATCAAAACGATAGTGCTGAATAAGGCAATACAAACTGAAGTTCCTGACTTATACAGGTATGAAAATTCGAAAGAAGGGAATAGTTATATATATCAAAAAGAAGTAATTAAAGAAGCCAGCATACAAGGATATATCTACGTTTTAATGAAACTGAAAAAGTATAAGAGTGAAGCATTGTATCCTGAGTTATTTAATCAATCACAAGACGCGGTAACTGATTTAAATACAAATTATGCCTATGCGGTTTATTTAAATGGGAATATTATTAATCACTTTCGACATTACAATTTTCCATCTAAAATTGATTTAAATAAAATCCCCGCATTTGAATTCACTTATCAAAATGAAGACGACTACAGCGAGTTATGGTTTAATACCGGAAATAACAGGCAAGTAGTAGTAGCAAAACGAAATACTTGGGTAATAGAATTAGTTACGTTAATTGCATATTTATTCTGTTCTTTTATTGTAATTATATTTTGTTTTGATTTGGGTAATCAAATAATACGGGCGAGGTTTAAATGGCAAGAGATTAAACAATTATTTCAGATAAACATTAAAACACAAATTCAGGCAACAATTATTTTTGTCAGTTTATTTTCTTTTATAGTAATCGGTATCGCTTCCATATCATTCTTTATTTTTAGATTTAATACCAGTAATGAGGAACGGCTATCTAATTCTATACAAGTGATGGCTAATGAATTAAATCTTAAAATTAAAGCGATCAGTACCAATGTTAGCAATGAGTTGACCAATACAGATTTAGAGAAATCAATAGCGGAAATTTCTGATTCTCATAATGTAGACATTAATTACTTTAACGAAGATGGAAATTTAATCATTTCTAGTCAGCCTTACATTTATAATAAGCATTTACTTACTGAAAAAATGCAGCCGAACGCATTTACGGAAATGAAATATAATCATCGGATTAGGTTTCTACAGTCCGAAACAATTGGTAGTTTTAAATATTTAAGTGTTTATGTTCCATTAATTAATGAAGAACAACATACATATGGTTATTTGAATATTCCATATCTGAATTCACAGTCCGAATTAAATCAGGAGATATCCGGATTTATGGCTACACTAATTAATTTGAATGCATTTATTTTTTTATTGGCGGGGGCAATAGCTTTTTTATTGACTAATCGAATTACCTCATCGCTGAGTTTAATTGGCGCAACGATGATGAAAATGAATGTAGGGACGAAAAATGAAGAAATAAACTGGAGTAGAAATGATGAAATAGGTGTATTGGTAAAAGAATACAATACCATGGTTCGTAAATTAGATAAAAGTGTACAATCGTTGGCACAAAGTGAAAGGGAAGGGGCCTGGAGAGAAATGGCTAGACAAGTTGCGCATGAAATCAAGAACCCGTTGACTCCGATGAAGTTGAGTATTCAGTTTTTGCAGAAATCTATCAGAGAAGGATCACCCAATGTAAAGCAGCTATCTGAAACGATGGCGGCTACATTGATAGAGCAAATCGAACAATTGGCAAAAATAGCCGGTGATTTTTCTCAATTTGCTAATATTGGAAATGTACATCTGGAAAAATTTGATATTTCAGACATTATAAATTCGCTGATATTGCTACATACAAACAATGAGCAAATTCATTTTGATTGGCAGAAGGATGATTTACCTGCAATAATCTATGCAGATCGGGTTCAAATAAACAGATTACTGACTAATTTATTTAAAAATTCTATTGAAGCAGGTTTTGAGCAATTTGGAGAAGTATATATTTTAATCCAACAAAGAACAAAAGAACAAAGCATAGAAATAGCCATTCAAGATCGGTCAGGGGGGATTCCTGATGATGTAAAGAAGCACATTTTTAGTCCGAATTTTACAACTAAATCATCCGGATCGGGACTTGGGCTGGCGATTTGTAAGGGAATAGTGGAAAAAGCCAACGGTCGTATAGAATTTAGTTCTATTGATGGTTTAGGCACAACATTTACTATAACGCTACCTCTTCATAGCGAACGATTATAATGGTCTTTTACTTTTTTGTGATTGAACAAATTGTTCAAACTGTTCTAATGAAAAACTACTTAAGTTCTGTTCTTTGGTTAGTCCGGCTTTTTGTGCCACCAATATTCCGTATTTGCAATCATCATACCCCTCAATACTATGTGCATCGGGATTAATGGAAATTAAAATGTTTTTCTCTAGGGCTTTGTCAATCCATCTCCAGTCAATATCAAGCCTTCTGGGATGTGCATTTAATTCTATAACAACATTATTTGCTGCGCAAGCATCAATTATTTTTTCATGATTAACAGGGTATCCGTTTCTGCTGAGTAATAATCTGCCGGTCATGTGACCGAGAATGGAGGTGAAAGGATTTTCAATCGCTTTTAGTAATCTGCTCATTGCTTTTTCCTCAGACATTTTAAGATTGGAGTGTATGGATGCGATGACTAGGTCAAAGCTATTTAAAACACTATCAGTGTAGTCTAAATTTCCATCATTTAATATATCACTCTCAATGCTCTTGAAAATTTTAAAAGGGGCTAATTTGCGGTTTAATTCATCAATTTGAAGGTGTTGAGCAATTAATCGATCTTCTTGCAGTCCTTTTGCATAAAAAGCCGTTTTCGAGTGATCACTAATTACCAGATATTGTAAGCCTTTATCGATTGCTGCCTTTGCCATTTCTTCAATGGTATTACTTCCATCACTCCAATTACTGTGACTGTGAATAATTCCGCTTATATTTTCAGGCTGTATAACAGTTGCTAAATTATTATGGAGGGCATTACTAATGATTTGTTTATTTTCTCTCAAGTAAGCTGGAATATATGCTGCATTTACTTTGGAGAATATTTCTTCCTCTGAAGAGTATGCAAAAGTGGAATCCCAATAAGTAGTGCCATTCCATTCAATAAGAAACTCTTTACAGCAACTGGTTTGAAAAAGCTTTGCATATAGCTGATGGGTAGAGGTAAGATGAAAGCACAATTTCACATTTTCTTCGCCATTAAATTCCAAAAAATCAGTTTCATCCAGCGTAACTGTATAATTATTTTCTGTGAAAAATTGTTTTAGTTTTTCAGCAGTTACATCGGTCACCCACTCCAGTTGATGAATCACTTCGAACTGTCTTCTAAATTCACCGGTTAATAAAAAACTATTTTCAAACGCATTGGTAATTTTTTGGTGCATTGATAATGCATAGGTTTCAATTTGTTGGTACAAGTAATTACCAATAGTACCCATGTAAAAAGTAATGGCGTCTCTGATATTATTTTGAGATTTTTCGCCAAAACCTTTATAGAGGGTTAATCTGTTTTCATTGCATGCATACAATAATTCACCTAAAGATTCTATTTCTAAATCTTTCCAAATAGTAGCAATTTTTTTTTGGCCAATACCTTTAATGTTCATCATTTCTAATATTCCGGGAGGCGTTTTAGAAATATATTCAAGTAAAGCGGTAAGCGTTCCGGTTTCTAATTGTTCAATTACACTTTTCCCAATGCTATCACCGATGCCTTTAACTTTATAAATTTGTTCTTTTGGGAGGTTGGAAAGCTGTACAGTTAATTTTTCTATTGCAAAAGCAGCAGATGAATAGGATTTTGCTTTAAATGAATTGTCGCCATGAATGTCTATTAGTTTGGCTAATAAAGAAAAGTTATCTGCTATATCGTAATTGTTCATCATGGCTGTAAAGTAATAAAGGCAAATGATAGATGCAAAAAAAAATCCCGGACAAGTCCGGGATTCGTATCTATTTCTGTTGTAGAAATTAGAAGTTGATTAGGCTTTCTTAGCAGCTTTTTTAGGAGCAGCTTTTTTTGCAGCTTTCTTAGGAGCAGCCTTTTTTGCAGCAGCTTTTTTAGGAGCGGCTTTTTTTACAGCAGCTTTCTTAGGAGCGGCTTTCTTAGCAGCTTTTTTAGGAGCAGCTTTTTTAGGAGCAGCTTTCTTAGCAGCCTTCTTAGGAGCA
>CANHJH010000148.1 GCA_947460365.1 Sphingobacteriia bacterium
ATTAACTTGCCAAATATTCATGTAGTATTGTACCTTTTATAATTTTGAATTAACCTAAATATTAATAATGAATAAACATCATTATGTTGCGATTATGGCTGGGGGGATTGGTAGTAGGTTTTGGCCACAAAGTCGCACGGCATATCCTAAACAATTTTTGGATATATTAAATACCGGAAAATCATTAATCAGGTGGACCTATGAGCGGTATACTTCCTTCATACCTAATGAAAATATATTTATAGTTACTTCAGAAGAATATGTTGAAATTGTTAAAGAGCAATTACCAGAGTTGCCTATAGAGAATATTATTGCGGAGCCTAGTAGAAAAAACACTGCGCCTTGTATTGCTTATATATCTTACAAATTATTACTTAAAGATCCGGAAGCTTCGTTAATAGTGGCACCAAGTGACCACATGATTTTAGATACAGAAAACTTTAAACAAATTACTGCTCAAGCACTGGATTTTGTGCAAAATATTAAGTCGTTGGTAACGCTGGGTATAAAACCAACGCATCCTAATACCGGATATGGGTACATACAACATGAGCCCATGCAGGTAGCTAATGGCATCTATAAAGTAAAAACATTCACTGAAAAGCCTAATCTAGAACTAGCTAAAACCTTTATTGCCAGTGGTGATTTTTTATGGAATGCTGGCATTTTTGTATGGCAAGTGAAGAATGTGATGAAAGCTTTTGAACTATACCAATCAGAGATGTATGAATTGTTTGAGGCAGAAAAGGATTATTTTAATACGCCGCAAGAAAAAGATGCTATAAAGCGTATTTATCCTTTGTGTACCAATGTTTCGATAGATTTTGCCATTATGGAAAAAGCGGAGAATGTATATGTGATCCCTTCCTCATTTGGCTGGAGCGATTTAGGTACCTGGAACAGCGCATATGATAATTTAGAAAAAGACTATTTAGGTAATGCAGTTGCCTCTGAAAATGTAATTGTGATTGATGCCACCAAATGTATGGTATCGGCTCCAAAAGATAAATTGGTGGTTTTACAAGGTATGGACGATTTTATATTAGTAGACACCGAAGATGTGTTGCTGATTTGTAAAAAGGACAAAGAGCAGGCCATTAAAGAGTACGTAGCAGAAGTAAAACGCAATAAAGGGGATCAATACTTATAGCATTTAACAAATAAATTTATTGCCGGCTAACCATCCCTTTTTAATTATCCTTACATTTGAAATAATCAACAAATGAAGGATGCAACAAATTAGAACCGTTATAACCGGAAGTGGTAGCTATATTCCTACCCAAATAAAAACCAATCGTGATTTTGCTACGCAGGAGTTTTATGCGGAAGATCATGTAAAAATACCTGCCCCTTCCTCAGAAATTGTTGAGAAATTTAAAGACATTACCGGTATTGAAGAGCGACGTTATGTAACAGATAATTTAACTGCTTCTGATATTGGCATTGCTGCGGCTAAATTGGCCATTTCAGCTGCAGGCATAGATCCTGAAACGCTGGACCAGATTATTGTTGCACATAATTTTGGGAATGTTCTTCCGAATACCATTCAAACAGATGCGGTACCATCTTTAGCCTCTCATATAAAAAATGGATTGGGTATTAAAAATCCGAACTGCATTGCTTATGATGTGCTGTTTGGTTGTCCGGGATGGATATTAGGTGTTACACAAGCCGATGCATTTATTAAAGCTGGTTTGGCTAAAAAATGTTTGGTCATTGGCACAGAAACCTTAAGCAGGGTAATAGACCATTTTGATAGAGACAGTATGATATTTAGTGATGGTGCGGGTGCTACAGTTATAGAAGCAAAAGAAGGTGATGAAAATAGTGCTGGTATTATAGCGCAAAGCATGCAAAGCCATTGTGATGCAGAATTAAGTTATATAACCATGGGTAAATCATATTTACCGGATGCCAATCCTTCGGTTCGTTACATAAAAATGAAGGGGCGGAAAGTATATGAATATGCTATGAAAAATGTACCGATGGCGATGAAAGCTTGTTTGGAAAAAGCGGGAGTTGATATACATGATGTAAAGAAATTTTTTCTGCATCAGGCAAATGAAAAAATGGATGAAGGATTTATTAAAGCCCTATTTAAATTATACGGTATCAGAGAGATTCCTGCGAACATAATGCCTATGAGTATTCACAAACTGGGCAATAGCTCTGTTGCAACCATTCCTACCCTTTATGATATGGTTAAAAGAGGAATGATGGAAGCACACGAATTAAAGCCGGGAGACATTGTGATGTTTGCTTCAGTTGGTGCCGGAATGAATATTAATGCAATTTGTTACAGGATGTAAGTAAACCACCCACAACAATTATACAATCGCACTATTAATACCCTCTCACATTTTTACCTTCTATATAATTTAAGAAGGCCTTGTTAACCACCTTATTACCACCGGGTGTTGGATAGTTACCGGTAAAATACCAGTCGCCGGTATTGGTGGGGCAGCTGTCGTGCAAGTCCTCTATAGTTTGGTAAATGACTTCAACCGGCACATCTACTCCAGATGGAGTAATCAGCTGTGCTATTTTATCGGAAATTTCTTGTGTGGTAAATGGCTTATAAACTTGACGAACTACATTTTCTGTATGTAATTGATTGCTTGCTTCCAGTTGTTTGATTTTAAGATGCACGTCGTTTAAAACCTGCTCCATATTTCTATCTTTCAATAAAGCAATAGCAGCTTTGAATGCAATGAAATCACCTAATTTGCTCATGTCTATCCCATAGCAATCGGGATACCTGATTTGCGGAGCAGAGGAAACAACAATAATTTTTTTAGGTTGTAAACGAGACAACATCCTAACAATGCTTTCCTTTAAAGTAGTTCCTCTTACAATGCTATCGTCTATTACTACCAAAGCATCTTCCTTGCGGCGAACGGTACCATACGTAATGTCGTACACGTGTTGCACCATTTCATTTCGGTTACTGTCTTCCGTAATGAAAGTGCGTAACTTAACGTCTTTAATAGCTATTTTTTCTTGACGTATTTTTCGGTTAACCATTTCTTCTAACTTCTCGGGCGTAAAGTTGTTTCCCCAGCTTAAAATTCTTTCGATTTTAATTTTGTTGAGGTATTCTTCCATACCCTTAACCAATCCATAAAAAGCAACTTCAGCGGTATTGGGTATATAGGAAAAGATGGTATTTTTTAGATCATATTGAATAGATTCTAACACTGTTTTGCTGAGATGGTGGCCTAAAGCAATACGCTCTCTGTATATTTTTTCATCGCTGCCACGGGAGAAGTAAATACGCTCAAAGCTACAAGCCCTGCGTTCTTTAGTTTCCAGTATTTTTTCTACCTGATAATTACCGGCATCATCAACTATTAGCGCCATACCCGGCATAAGTTCTAATACCTCATTTTCGCCCACATTAAAGGTGGTTCTGATAGCAGCACGTTCGCTGGCAGCTACAATCACCTCGTCATTAATATAATAATATGCGGGTCGTATTCCATGCGCATCGCGCATTACAAAGCTGTGGCCATTACCCAATAATCCGCCAATGGTAAAACCCCCATCAAATAAGGATGCGGCTTTCTTTAATACCAATGCAATGTCTGCTTTATTGGGATTTAGGTCGTCTTGCTTATCTAAATAATAGTGAATCACCTCCATCATAGCGGCTAAATCGCTCTGCTTTTGAAAATCGCCGGGTTGCATGTTAATTTTCTCGAACAACTCATCGGTATTTACCAAATTAAAGTTACCGGCGAGTGCAAGGTTTTTACCTGGTATTAAATTACGTTTGATGAAGGGGTGGCAAAATTCTACATTGTTTTTACCCTGTGTGCCATATCGCAGATGACCCAGTAATAATTCGCCCATAAAAGGCAAATGGCCTTTCATTAAACCCGGATGTTGCTTAATTTCCGGCTGGTATTTTTCCAGTTCCTGAATTTCCTGTCCTATTTTAAAAAACAAATCTGCAATAGGTTGCTGAGCATTGCTTCGCATTCTATGCAGATAAGGATTTCCGGGTTCTATATGGAGTTTGACTGTTGCCAGACCTGCTCCATCCTGCCCTCGGTTATGCTGTTTTTCCATCAGCAGGTATAACTTATTTAGCCCGTAGGTAACAGTTCCATACTGCTGTAAATAATAGGAAAAAGGCTTCCGTAAACGAATGTAGGCCAACCCGCATTCATGTTTTATTTCGTCGCTCATGATAATGTTTAAAAGAAAGTGGCGAAGTTACAACACCGCCACCTTTTTTAATATTAAATATATTCGGTTAGATAAGAAATTTTATGCTTTAACCATTCCAATATATTTTAATTTTAAATGATCAATAGCCAGCGCATTGAGTATGACCAATAAAACGCCAATTCCGGGTTGATGGGCAATAAGCACCTAATTATGCTTGTTTGATCATCTGCACCGCTAAATGCAACTTAATTACATCACTAACCACCACACCACCGGTTTCGGTAACTGTACTCCAGGTAAGTCCAAAATCACTGCGGTTTATTTTGCCATTTAGTTCAAACCCTACTTTATTCTGACCATAAAAATCGGTCATGTTACCCCCTAATTCTACCGCTAATTCAACCGGCTTAGTAACGCCTTTAATGGTAAGATCGCCCTTCAAGGTATAATCGTCTCCTGATTTTAGATTTAGAGAGGTAGATACAAAAGTGATTTTAGGGAATTGAGCCGCTGAAAAAAAATCATCGCTTTTAAGATGCTCATCACGTTGGTCGTTATTGGTTGAAATACTGTTTACCGCTGCTTCAAAACTAATTTTTGCATCGCTGAAGTCGGCTTTTTCGGCAACCATAGTAGCATCAAATTGTTTGAAACTTCCGTTTACATTAGAAATCATTAAGTGTTTTACTTTAAAACTGATTTCACTGTGTGCTGCGTCGATTTTATAAGATGCCATGTTGAATATGTTTTAATTTTTACATGATAGGTAGAAAATAGTTGTAATGCATTGAGCATATTTTAAACAATTAAAGGGTTACTCGTTATAGAATACCCCTTTGTGTTGATTAGATTTTATGTTGATTGATTAGGTTAACTGAATATTCATTGGAACATCAATTAACAATATTTCTGCATCGCTATCTGCTTTAATTTTAAGGAGATTAGTGTCACTAACACCTAAACCGTCCCGTTCTTCCATGGAAACACCATTAATGGTTGCGGTACCTTTAATTAAAAATACATATACACCATTGCCCTGCTGATGAATAGGATATTCTTTTTCAACATCCTTATTTAAATTTGCCAGAGAAAACCACGCATCCTGATTAATCCATACTGCATGGTCATCATCGGGTGCTACAACAGTTAAAATTTGGTTGATTCTGTCTTCGGGTTTAAATGATTTTTGTTGATATCGAGGGGTAATATTATGTTCTTTAGGAAATACCCAGATTTGTAGAAATTTCACTTCTTTGTCTTTATTGGCATTCATTTCGCTGTGCGCAATACCGCTGCCTGCACTCATGATTTGTACATCGTGTTGACGGATAATTTCATTTCTACCGGTACTGTCATTATGGTGTAAATCGCCATATAAAGGAATGGAAACAATTTCCATGTTATCGTGTGGATGTTTGCCAAAACCCATCCCTTCTTGTACGGTATCATCATTTAAAACCCTTAAGGCGCCAAAGTGAATACGCTCGGGATTATAATATTGACCGAAACTAAAGCTATGATAACTGTTTAACCAGCCAAAACTGTTGTGTCCTCTTGTGTTTGCTTTGTGGAGTATTGTTTTCATGTGTTTATTTATTTTAAGTGTATATACATGTATTTTATTAAAAAAATTTTAATCGTTATTTCCTCTTAGTTTTTCTAATAAACTGTTTAACTGAAGTGCATCATTTTTATTGATACATAATGTTTCTTGCATTAGACTGTTTATTTTTTCGGTGGTAGCTCCTAAAATAGTAATTCCGCTTTGAGTAAGTGTGATGACTGTTTCGCGTTTGTCATTGGCTGAGGTTTCTCTTTTTACTAATTTTTTTATTACTAGCCGATCTATTATTCTAGGCACATTAGAGCTTTTTTCGATCATTCTGCAACTGATGTCTTTCACACACATTTGTTCAGGAAATTTTCCTTTTAGTATGCGCAATACATTATACTGCTCATGTGTTAAACCATATTCCTTTAACTCGGTACTCATTTTGGTTTTAAGCCACCATGCCGTATACAATATATTGAGACTTGCCTTTTGCATCTCATTAATGAATTTATTGCTTTGTATGGCTTGTTCGAGTTTCACTCTGCAAAGATACATGTATGTACATGTAATATGCAAAATTTGTTTTTGGGGTGTGTTAAAGACCACCCCGCCCTATCGGGCACCCCTCCAAAGGAGGGGAATATAGAGGAGAATTTTGAAACTAAAAGAGACGCCATAAAGACGTCTCTAAAGTAATTTGAACTGGTTTTTATTAGTTGGATCGGTTTTTTGCGGCAGCTTCGGCAGCTTTGCGCCAATCATCTAATCCTGTACAATTCGCAAAATCTTTATCGATTAATACATAATAAGTTGGGATATGTTCTTTAAACCATTTTTCTAAAGTAACGTTTTTCTTTTCCTCGATGGCACGCTGTGAAACACGGTTATAATCGTCTCGCAAGTTTTCGCGATGTGGTTCCTTTTTCGTTTTATAATATATAATACGAGTAAGTTTGCGGCCTCTTTCATCTACATATACTTGTGGATCAGAGATGTCGCCGGGCTTCATCGTACTGATGGGTTTAATCATTTCTTTGTCTAACA
>CANHJH010000149.1 GCA_947460365.1 Sphingobacteriia bacterium
AATTTAGTACTGTTTAGACTGAGTGACATCATCTTGTTAGATGCAGAGGCGATGGCATCCACCGGAGATCTTTCTGGAGCAAGAGAAGCATTAGCTAAAACAGAAAAAAGAGCGGGTATTACTTCTTATCTCAATCCAACAAACGCCTACGATATGTTAGATGAAATTATTATGGAAAGGGGACGAGAACTTATCGGAGAAGGACAATGGTTCTATGATTTAATACGTACAGAAGAAGCCCAATCTTGGTTAGAAGCAGTCGGATATCCTTCTAATGGTAGACTTAGTAAAGTAAATAAAGGCTACTACTGGCCTCTTGATATGGGCACCTTGTTCCCCCAAAATAATTTACTAACTCAAAATCCATGGTGGGCCACTAATAAATAAGAGAACTATCCTCTTATAACAGAGATTGATAATTTAAATTTAAAAAGTATGAAAAAAATACTATTCAACCGACTTACTGCAATCATCTTTATCATGTTGCTTTTTTCAGCCTGCAAAAAAGATTACATCATAGGAGGAGAGGTGGAGGATATAAATAGGTTTAAAAATACCACTACTTACGATGTGTTAAAAGATAATCCGTTATATGATACCTTAGTAAGACTAATTGATACTGCAGGATTAAAGGATAAAATAAATCAGAACGGGATTACGTTTTTTGCACCTTCTGATTATTCAATTGTCAGCTATTTAAATCAACGGACTTTAAGAGTACAGGCAACCATCAATGCCAATGCAAAATTTGCACTAGACTCTCTGTTTTATTACTTGCGAAATAACATTAAGGGTACAAAGGATTCATTGTTAATGTACATGATCAATAAACCACTCTTATCTGGTAATTTAACGGATGTTGGTGAAATCTATCAGACAGAACTTCCAAATGATTCGGCTATTGTATCCTATGAATTTACAAAAAACACTTCATTAGGTTATACCTCAATCATTTCAAACCTTCCCCAAATAGTATATTTCACTCATCTTTGGAAACATTATGACCTTAGTGAAAGTAATCCCGCCGGGCAAGTCCCTAGTGCAATAGGTGTTCGAACTTTAGTGAAAAGTTCATTTGTTGCTACAAAAAATGGAGTACTAAATGCTCTTGACAACTCTCATACACTATTCTTTTACGGAACTAAAAAATAATAACAATCAGCATGAAAAATATTATAATTTCAACGGTTTTGCTATTGCTTTTTTGCTCGGGTGTTTTTGTATCCTGTACAAAGTATGGCGATGGCTTTTTAAGCCCCTCAGTACAATATGCTGTAAACGAATTTACTATTACCAGAGGTAGAGTGGCAACATCTTATTCTATGATAACAGATGGTTCCAGCATACCTATGAAGGTGAAATGGGTTCATATCTATGATCAAACAGGTAAAATTGTAGACACTTTATTTTCTAAAAAATACCTTATACCGGTTTGGACTGCCGCCTATAATCCTGCCACAGATAAGGATTATGCTTCTATAGTTGCTAAAAGGACTGTTGCTGCACTAGCACCAATTGTTGTAAACGAAAGTAATGGAACAATTGAGGCAAATAGCGGAACTATTTATTTGCCTG
Organism: Sphingobacteriia bacterium; assembly: GCA_947460365.1. GTDB lineage: Bacteria > Bacteroidota > Bacteroidia > Chitinophagales > Chitinophagaceae > Sediminibacterium. Next base: position 1,576 of record CANHJH010000149.1, read on the forward strand.
CAGGTGTTTATACAATGGATGTAGAAGTGTCAAACGCTGCAGGAAGCCAAATTTTGAAAAATATTATGAAAATAAATCTGGTAGATGGCAAATCCATCGAGTTAACACCTGAAATGGGTACTTTTAGCTTGTCCTTACTGAATGCCGGCACTGCTGCCGGTCCAGGAAGCGCTGCCGGATCTAACAATGGTACTCTTTTTAATGGCAACTTTAATCCATTTGTTGAATATACTGTTACCAGATTTGCTGACACCCCTAATGTATTTATTTATAAGGTAATGGATAAAAATGGGCGGGTCTTTAGCCCCAAAGCCGGAGAAATTGCCAAAAGACCAAATTCTGGTTTAAATCCTAACCCGCCTTTCCTCCAAAATTTACAGGATTACGCACCCGATACATATTCGGCAACAGATACAGCAATGGTTTTAAAATATCCACTGGTGCCATTTCCAATCGCTTCATTAGGGAATGGCTATAATATGTATTATCGTATTCCAAGCCAATTCGTTAAGATCGATAGTACTACTGCATGGTCGTCTAATACTGCAGGGAATTTTTATAAAGGAACTGCAGATTCGCGCTATAAAGGGGTTTATACACTTGATAAGTTTGATTTTGCATTTAGAACGCCTATGCGCATTCAGGTTCCAGGTGCTTATTTACTAGAAGTTAAGCTGTTAAATGCAACTCACAGATCAGGGAGTGATGCAATATTGTTGATGGTGCGTTCTATTGACTATTCAATTATAAAAAAGAGGAAGTTGGTGCCAAAAACAACCAACTTCCCCTTTTTACGGCATATCATTAATGGGTATTTAATAATTATTAACCGGTAACAAAATAACAGTTTATGTGCTTTAGAAAATAGTTGCTTCCATAGCGATTAATTGTTGCAATAAAACACATTGATTGCCAGCTCTTACGAAGTTGTGGTTTTCATATCTCGCACCATAATATATATCATTATTAATGTGGTCTGTAAGAAAACGGATGGCCTGCATATATATCATAAACTTACCAGCATAAGTGAAATATTTTTTCTCCTCTTCCGATAACACATCACCCATTTCTGATAGATAGCCGGATTGTATTGCGGTGAAATATTCAGCTCTGAGGTTGATCTTTGAAAAATCTTTTTCCTCCTCATTAGCAAACGATGTATACGTGCGTATCATATCTCCCACATCACTGATGTAATATCCAGGCATAACGGTATCTAGATCGATGACGCACAATCCATCCTCTTCTTTATTGAATAATATATTACTGATTTTGGTGTCATGATGTGTTACCCTTTGTTTAAATGCCGGATTTTTTAAAATAACTTCATAAATATCAACAAGCTCTCTTTGACTTTTTATAAAACTGATTAATTCAGTCGATTGGTCAATGCGCACCTGATTTCCGCTTTCAAGTGAAAGTTCAAATTGATGATACCGAAGTGATAGATTATGGAAATCCGGTAAGGGGGTTCCTAATTTTTCAGCAGGAAAGTCGGCCAAAAGTTTAGTAAATTTCCCGAATGCTTTAGCTGCTTCGTAAGCCTGCTTAGTATTTTGAACCGCATTAATGGAATGCGAATTTTGAATGAATGGAAATAACCGAAAATGACCATTGTTTTCCAAATACGCCATCTCTTTATTCAATAATGTTTTTATGGGAGCAACAAAAAGGTACTCCGGATGTTTTTGCATTAAGTAGTCCGCAATCAACCTTATATTGTTAGCAATTATTTCTGGCTTTTTGAAAATATTGGTATTGATTTTCTGTAATATGTAATCTTTATCAGCACCTCGTATATGCCAAGTTTGATTGATGAGACCATTATTTATGGATTCTAATGCTAATTCCTCTTTATTTAAGTCGTATTCTGCCAAAATTTTTTCTATCATATTTCGCTGATAATTGAATTGCTAAGTTATGAATACAAGTATATATTGCAACGCGCAACCGATTGTCTTATTTAGCTTTAAGACAGCTAAAATCTAAAGGCACTTTGAGCGAATAACTGATATATATTAAGTCTAAATATACAGTTCTTATGAGCTTTAAACTGTAAATACGACCTTTTTATTTTGAATCGTATCTTTATCTAAAATATAAAATAAATAAAATGGAACTTAAAAATTCATTCATACACCAGGTGTATTTTTGGCTCAAAAATCCGGATAGTAAGGAAGATCTTCAACAACTTATTGCTGGTCTAGAAGCACTTAGTGGAGTTGAGCAACTAAAAATGCATCATATTGGATTGCCGGCTGCAACGGATAGGGCAGTAGTTGATAATTCCTATGCAGTATCATGGTTAAATGTATTTGACTCAGCAGAAGACCAGGATATTTACCAAACACATCCTTTGCACCTAAAATTCATTGCGGATTGTAAACATCTATGGGAAAAAGTAATTGTATATGATGCTGTACAATATTAATGCATATAAAGAAGGCTTCTTTCATCAGGAGCCTTCTTTATGTAATAAATATGTTCAATTTGTTGACTAAATCTTTAAGTGCTATTCTTCTCTTAATATCGAGCATGTTCCTTTGCATGCCCCAATCTTTTCAAAACAACTCATTCTTCAAACGCTCCTGTAATTGCCATCCTTTGTGTAGTTACCTTTTTTTATTCATCAATCGAAAGTAATTATCCTCCGATTACTTGAATGATATTATTTTTTAATTACATGTAATTGGTTCTAGTATTAGATTTTATACTAGTTGAAGAATTATTTTCTAATACAATAAATGCTCATAAAACAGCGTTTATTGTTACAGTGCTCCTGTTTAGGCAGTGGCGCCCAATATATTTATAGTAAAATAAAAATAAAAAATAATATAATAATGCCCTTTTATCAATACACATTACTCTACTAAATGCTCTATAAAATGAACCAACATCAAACAAAAAGCCTACTTAAAATATCCCTGTTGTTTTGGGTAGTTGCTATTATTGGTTTCTCTAAAATTGCTCTGGCGAATAAAAAAACAGACTATCCCAAATTTTTTATTGGAAAATCGATTTCGGATAGTCTGCAGAAATCGACTAATGACAGCGTAACTAATACTATAAATGATAGTTTGCAAATTTCTATGATAGATAGTTTGCAAGTTTCTATTATAGATAGTTTACAAAGATTATTCTTCGATACTACAAAAAAGCCGCTTGTAGATGTGCAGCAACAGGAAAAACCGGAACCTACTATTTCTCCGGTAATTGAATTTAATCGATCTGATTATTCAGAAGATAAGTGGACAATGCTGGGTTTAAATAGGGCACATTTTCAGGATTTTGGTGCTACCACTCAGTTAGATTCATGTATAGGTTGCGGTAGTAAAAGACAGTTGTTAAGTAGATCTAATATTTCGTTAGGAATCGGTTTTTATAAGAATTTTTCTAAAAAAATGGCTTTTAGTGCAGATGTAAGTATCAGTTATGGTTACGTTGCTAAAAAAACACCTGATCAACCTACTGATGTTGTACAAGCATGGTTCCCATCTTTACATACCGATTTATATTATCATTTATCAGACGGACGATTTCAACCTTATGTATTTGCCGGTCTGCATGGCTCAAGTAGATCAGGAATTAGCGCTGTGTCCGCTCCGGTTGGATTTGGGGGACGCTACATGATTTTCAATGATCATGCAATGCTAACTGCTCAGGTGGGTTATGGTTTAGGCTTAACTAATACGGTAAGTAACAATGTTATTGCTTCTTGGGGAGTGTACATAAATATGTCTAAGAATAAATCCAAGTCTTTAGTTGAAACACCTGATAAAATTCAATCTGCAAATTCAAGTAATGATACTGACGGAGATGGCATTGTAAATGAAAAAGACAAATGCCCTACTGTTGCAGGATTAATGTCAAATGAAGGTTGCCCAGTTTCTCTTTGCTTTTCTTGTGTTGGCAACAAACTTAATGACCGTGATTACGATGGCATAGCTGATGATAAAGATAAATGTCCAGATATATCAGGCCCTGTTACTAACCAAGGATGTCCTATAGATGATAAAGATGGTGATGGTGTTGTTGACGCTAAAGATAAATGCCCTTACGAATACGGTCCTCCAAGCAATGATGGATGCCCAATAAGTGATAGGGATGGAGACGGTATCATTGATAATAAAGATAGATGTCCTGATGTATTTGGTTCTGTATTAAATGAAGGTTGTCCTACTGGAAATATAAGTGGATCAATGTCTCAAAGCCTAGCACCAGATCGAATAATTCCAGGTAAAAACGGTAATGATACAACGGTGTATGTAGTTTACTTCAATTTCAATCAGTATGATCTAGATATTTCATTTAATGTGGTTAATCGTTTAAAAGATTACTTGAAGGCTAATACTGAATACAAATGTCAGTTAATCGGACATACTGATTTGGAAGGAGATACAGAGTATAACTTGAAATTATCCGCTAAGCGTGTAGAAATAGTTCGAAATTATTTCATGAGTTATTACATCGACAAATCAAGAATCTCAACTGGCTTTTTTGGGAAACAACAACCTGCCATTAAAACAGTAGATAAAAATATTGGCTGGAGAAATAGAAGGGTAGAAGTAAGATTGTTTAAATAAATTTCTTGATCAAATAACTAAAAAAGCAGCAATTAATTGATTGCTGCTTTTTTAGTTTCCGACATAGAATACTTTTAAAATTTTATCAATTGCACCGTTTGAGAATTACCAAGAAATTCAGCCACTAGTGTGTAAGTACCACTTGGAAAGTTAGAACCAAATGAATAAGGAACATTAGAAAGACCTTGTAAGGTATAAACTAAATTACCCGTTGTATTAAATATTCTTAGTTTTAAAAATACAGGTTGCCCTTGGTATTGAATGGAATTAACTGTGAAAAATGAGTTGGAAGGATTTGGAAATACAGTTAACAATAGTTTACCGCCAATCAATGGCGTATTAGGTGAAACTCGAATATCAATATCGCTTGATGACAAACATCCATTTTTATCTTGTACATTCATTTTATACAATCCTGCTGTAATGCCATTAAATATTCCTGAAGCTTGAAAGCCTCCGGTATTTAATTGATACAAATACGGTGGAACTCCACCAGATGCTGTATTGATTAGTTGAGTGGTGTCTGAAATATTTACGATGGTTGTATAACTATATTGTAGATTCAATTTAGAAGGTTGTGTAATGTTTACTTCTATGCTATTAGATGTTC
>CANHJH010000150.1 GCA_947460365.1 Sphingobacteriia bacterium
ATACTTCTACATCATCGGGTAATTCGTAATTAATTACGTGGGTAATACCTTGTACGTCAATACCTCTTGCCGCAACATCGGTTGCAATCAGTAATTGCAAACTTTTATCTCTAAATTGCCCCATTACTTTATCACGCTGAAACTGAGTCAGATCGCCATGTAACGCATCAATATCATAACCTTCTCTGGTTAATTTCTCAGAAATATCCTGTGCATCTATTTTAGTTCTGGTAAAGATGATGCCATAAATGCCCGGATTAAAATCAATAATACGTTTTAAAGTTTCGTATCTGTGTTGAGCTGTAGTTAGATAGTATTGATGGTCAATACTTTTATTAGCCATGTTAACTTTACCAACAGTAACTTCTTTAGGCTCATTCATGTAACGCTTACTAACCTTTCTAATTTCAGGAGGCATGGTAGCGCTGAATAACCAAGTGCTTTCTCTTTGAGGTGTATTCTTTAAAATGAATTCAATGTCGTCCTGAAAGCCCATGTTCAGCATTTCATCAGCCTCATCTAATACTACATACTTAATTTGCTCCAGATTAATGGCTTTTCTTTCGATTAGATCAATTAATCTTCCGGGTGTTGCTACAATAATTTGTACACCTCTTTTCAAATCACGGATTTGTAATCCGATAGAAGATCCACCATAAACGGCTAATACGGAAACCCCGGTCATGTATTTCTTAAAGAGTTCAACCTCTTTAACAATTTGCAGGCATAATTCTCTGGTAGGACAAACTACCAATGCCTGAGGATATTTTTCTGCTGCATCAATAATGTGCAATAGAGGTAGACCAAAAGCTGCTGTTTTACCTGTTCCGGTTTGCGCCAAACCAATGAAATCTTTTGTACCGCTTAATAATACCGGTATCGCTTGTTCTTGTATTGCGGTTGGGTTCACATACCCCAACTCTGTGGTTGCTCGAATCAATCTCTCATCAATTCCCAACCCTTCAAATGTCATCATTTACTATAAAATTTGCGCAAAGGTACTCTATATATAGAGTTTTGCTGTTTTTTTTCATATAAGTACCGTATTTAACTAATATTTATTAATGAATTTCTTCATTTTTTAGTATTTCGTTTCACGTTTACTTGTTAATTTTTCAATATTCTCCTAATTCCGTTTGCATTCTCAATCAATTCTTGTAAGAAAGTATAGTTTTCTTTTTCTAAACAAGCTTTGAACTTTCTTAATTGTGCAATATGTTCATTTAGTACATCTAACACATTATCTCTATTTTGCATAAAAATAGGTACCCACATATCAGCATTACTTTTAGCCAGCCTTACGGTACTTTCAAAACCACCACTGGCCAATTCAAAAATGGTATCTTCTTCTCTTTCTTTCTCTAAAACAGTGTTGGCTAATGCAAAGGAAGTGATATGAGAAATATGACTCACATAAGCCACGTGCATGTCGTGCGAAGCTGCATCCATATATAGAATGTGCATTTGCAGCAAACCATAAATTTTCTCAATTAATGCCACTGCATCAACATCGCTTTCTTCTTTGCTGCAGATTACAGTAGCTTTTTTAATAAAGGCATTTTTAATTGCTGCTGCGGGGCCACTATTTTCGGTACCCCACATTGGATGTGTTGCAACAAATCTTTTTCTGTTTGGGTGGTGGGCAATTGAAGTGCAAATGGAGTGCTTGGTAGAGCCTACATCAAATACTACTTGCTTAGTTACCCGATCTAAAATTATAGGTAATAGTTTTTCTGCAGCGCCTATCGGGGTAGCTAATAAAATAATATCAGACTCGTCGATGGCTTTTTCTAATGTAGCACATTCGTCTACCAGGCCCAAGGTGATGGCTTGATGCGCATGTGCGGCATTGTTGTCTACGCCAATTACCCTTTGTACCAATCCTTTTTCTTTTAGTGACAAAGCCATTGACCCCCCAATTAAACCAATCCCAATAATTGTAATCGTCATAACTTTTATTTTTATTTGATGCACTCAGTGCTTCTATACAATTTATTATTTAGACGCACTCAGTGCGTCTCTACACCATTTTTATCCGTGCAATTGCTTCTTCAAATTTTTCGATACTTCCACATAAGCTCACCCTGATATAACCGTTACCTGCACTACCAAAAATTCCACCGGGTGTAATAAAAACATGGTGGTTGTATAAAATGCGGTCGCTAAGCTCGTATCCGTCTTTTACATTCGAAGGAATTTTTGCCCAAACAAACATGCCTACTTGTTCTTTTGAGTAGGTACATTGTAAGGTATCTAGCAGGGTAAATACTTTTTCTCTACGCGCACTATAAATAGCATTTACGGAATCATACCATTCTTTGCCAAGCCCTAATGCTTTTGCCGCTGCTATTTGAATAGGCAGAAACATGCCACTGTCCATATTGCTTTTAAAAGTTAAAATATCGGCAATTTTGTCTTTAGCACCACATAACATGCCTACCCTCCAGCCGGCCATGTTTTGGCTTTTACTTAAGGAATTTAATTCTATTACCACCTCTTTTGCATCCGGAATGCTTAATAAACTTTTAGGATGTTCATTTAAAATAAAACTGTAGGGGTTGTCATGGCAAATAAGTATATGATGTTTTTTACCAAAAGCAACCAGTTGCGTAAACAAATGCTCGGAAGGCAATTTACCGGTAGGCATTTGAGGATAGTTTACCCACATTATTTTAACGCGAGATAAATCCATTTTTTCTAGCGCATTAAAATCAGGTTCCCAATTATTTTCATCTGATAACTCAAAATAAACAGGCACTCCACCAGCTAGTTTAACCGCACTGGTATAAGTAGGATAACCCGGATTAGGAATCAATGCCTGATCTCCCTCATTTAAATAAGTCATGCAGATATGCATAATGCCTTCTTTGCTTCCAATCAGCGGCAGCACTTCGGTATCTGGGTCTAAGGAAACATTGTACCAATCGCTGTACCATTTAGCAATGGCATTTCTCAATATAGGTGCACCATTATAAGATTGATAGGCATGTACATTGGGCTTAGCAGCTTCTTGTTGTAGCACTTCAATTACTGAAGGGTGTGGTGGTAAATCGGGACTACCAATTCCCAGATTAATAATATTTTTTCCCTGCTGATTGAGGGTACTAATTTCGCGTAGTTTTTGTGAGAAATAATATTCGCCTATACCAGACAATCTTTTAGCTTTTTCCATCTGCATAGTTTATCCTTTTATTAATTTACCTTTTTTATAAACGCCAAAAAGCTTTACACTATTGGTTAATGATTCTATTGATTTTAATACTGTATTTAATTGTTTGATTTGATCAAATTCCAGATCAGCATAAAATCCATAATTAAAGTTACTTCCCGGTATGGGCATACTTTGTAATTTGCTAAGGTTAATATCCGCTTTAGCAATGGTGGTTAATACTTTTGCTAAAACACCTTTCGAATGATCTGTTTGAAAATATAAGGACGCTTTATCTGCTCCCTCTATGCTGGTTACATCTGCTGCTCTTTTTAACACTAGAAAACGGGTGATATTTGTTTTTTGTGTTTGAATATCCGGGCCAATAATATCTAGATCAAATAGTTCTGCAGCTAGTTTACTGGCAATTGCAGCGATATGCTTGCTCTTGTGTTGTTGCAAATGTTTTGCGCTTAATGCGGTGTCTTCTGTTTCAATTAGTTTCCAGTTATATTGTTCTAAAAAATCGAGACATTGTAAAATAGCCATTGGGTGACTATGCACTTCTTTAATGTCACTAAGTTGAACGCCTTTATTTACTAATAAATTTTGGCTGATAGAGAGATATACTTCTCCGATAACTTTTAAGCTTGATTTTTTTAATAAGTTATAGTTCGGAAGAATGCTACCTGCAATGGAGTTTTCAATTGCCATAACAGCACCTGCCGATTGGCGTGCATCTGAAGCTAAATTTATTAAGTCTCTGAAAGACGCGCACGGAATAATCGGAATATTTTTTCCGAAAAATTTTCGGGCGGCTACCTGATGAAAACTTCCTTCATAGCCTTGTATGCAAATGCCATCGGCTTTATTTAATTCGGGTAGGACGGTATTTATTTTTTTTGTTGCCATATAAAATCCCATTTTGCTGGGGGTATTACAAAAAAAGTCCCGGTTAAGAACCGGGACTTTATTTTTATTTTTAAAAGTATTAAGCTTTTGCAAACAAGACCCGGTTATTTTCTCCAAAGAAAAAATAAAAGAAAAAATAAAACCAGTTGTTGATAGTTATTTGCACAAGTCAAATATAAAACATGTATATGAGAAAACAATTTTTTTTCAAGTCTTATATACTAATGTTTGTTAGCATGTATGAGATATAGGTATAAAAAATAAGCCCCTCCGTGGAAACGGAGCGGCTTCTAACGATTGCTTGCCATATGAAAATTTTAATCTACTGTTCTATCCGCAAGCATGGATCACACCAACCAATCACACCAGTAGGGTTAAGAAAATTACTTCTTAGCAGCAGAATCAACTTTTGCAGCAGCAGTATCAACAGCAGCAGCAGCAGAATCAACAGCAGCAGCAGCAGAATCAACAGCAACAGCAGCAGAATCAACTTTAGCTTCTGTGTTCTCTCCAGACTTACAAGCTACGAAAGCGCCTAACGCTAAAACGAATAATAATTTTTTCATTTTTAAGGGTTTAATTTTTGAATGATTTAATGTTAATACCTGAATGATATAAAAGGTAACCCGTGAATGATCATTTTTTTTGAAAAAAATATTTTAGTTGGTTTTTGGGTTACTTTTATACCCCTTACTGTATTAAATGAACAGATAGTGAAAGGCGATACGAATGAACAAGTACTATTAATAGGATTGGCTAATAATGATTCAAAGGCCATAGAAACCATATATAAAGATAATTTTAATATGGTTCAGTCGTTCATTTTGAACAACAATGGATCTTATGATGATGCCAGAGATATTTTTCAAGAGGCGGTTATAGCGCTTTATGAAAAGGCGCAAACAGAATCATTTGTATTGACCTGTCAGATAAAAACTTACCTATATTCTATATGTAGGAGGCTTTGGTTGAAAAGGTTGCAGCAAATGGGTAAATATTCTCGAAAAATTGAGACCGTAGAAGATACTGTAGCTGTTGAAGAGGATTTAGAAGCGCACGAAAAGAGAAATGCAGAGTTCATCATTATGGATCGAGCGCTGAATAGTTTGGGGGAACCGTGTAAAAGTTTGTTGGAAGGATATTATTTGAAAAAAATGAATATGGCGAAATTGGCGGAGGATTTTGGTTATACCAACGCAGATAATGCCAAAACACAGAAATACAAATGTTTAATGCGACTGAAAAAATTATTTTTCTCGCAATATAATATTGGGGAGTAATTATTATGGACGATATTTTACTATTAGAAACAATTGAGCGCTACCTGAATGGGGAGATGAACAATGAAGAGCGTACTTATTTTGATACGCTGCGGAAAAATACACCCGAAATTGATCAGATGGTGGTTGAACATAGTATGTTCCTTCATCAAATGGATTACTATGTGGCACATACCAACATAAAGCATACGCTGCAAAAAACACATCGCAACCTGCTGGATCGAGGTGATTTAAATGAGGGGGGCGAACTTTCTACCAAAGGAAAAGTAATTCAATTTTGGAATAGGTATAAAAAAGTTACGGCCATTGCAGCGTCTGTTGGTGGCGTAATTGCTTTATTTATAAGTGGATTGGCTGTTTATTTTTCATCTGCCGTAACCGATCCTAAATTAGAACAACTAGGTAAAGATCTGGAAGCAGTTAAAAAAAGCCAGCTATACCAGGGTTCTATTATTAATGAAGTAAAAAGTAAGATTCCTTTAAATGCCCGATTATTAAGTGGTGGTTCTGGCTTTTTAATTGATACCAAAGGCTTTATTATTACCAATGCCCATATTTTAAGAGGTACAGGCGCTGTAGTGGTAAATAGTAAAGGCAAAGAATTCAACGCATCTATTGTTCATCTGGATCATGCAAAAGATTTGGCTATACTTAAAATAAATGACGGAGAATATATGCCACTCAAAAGTATACCGTACCAAATTCAAAAAAACAATGCCGATTTAGGAGAAGAAATATTCACGTTGGGCTATCCTAGAAATGATATTGTTTATGGCATGGGCTATTTGAGTGCTAAAACAGGCTATAATGGAGATCCAATCTCATACCAAATTCAAATCAGCGCTAATCCGGGTAACTCCGGCGGACCGGTGTTTAACAAGAACGGCGAAGTAATTGGCATCTTAAGTACCAAACAAGCTCAGGCTGAAGGTGTTGCTTTTGCTGTTAAATCTAACAATATATATGCTATAGTAGAGGACCTCAAAAAGAGCGATACCTCTTTCTTAAAGCTTAAGTTACCTACTAAATCCAGCCTGAAAGGCGTGGAGCGAAAAGCTCAAATTAAGAAAGTAGAAGATTACGTGTATTACGTAAAAGCTTACGGCAAATAAATAATTAGCTGCCACTATTTCTAAAAAATAATGGCAGCACCTCTTTTCCCCCCAAATAAATTATTTTTTCTTAAAGCATTGGAAGTGCCATTTGCTTTACGCATCTTTGCTAAATAATTTAGTAAAGATGCGTTCTGATATCTTAATTTTTAAACCGTTAGTGCCTGAAATACCTGTTTTTTTCAGGTATTTGGGACATGTTCCGGCTGGTTTCCCATCGCCCGCAGCAGATTACACAGAAGAAGAAATAGACCTCAAAAACTTTCTGATGCCG
>CANHJH010000151.1 GCA_947460365.1 Sphingobacteriia bacterium
GTAAAGCAAAGCCATACCGCTCCATGCTTCTTTTATCACTTAGCGCTTCTGCAAAAGCCTCCCCTAATGCTATTCCCGTGTCCTCAATGGTATGGTGCTCATCTATATGCAAATCTCCGGAAGTCTGAACGATAAGATCCATTTTACCATGGCGTGCAATCTGGTCTAACATATGATCAAAAAAACCAATTCCAGTTTGGATCGATGACTTTCCAGATCCATCTAAATTTAACTCTATATGAATTTTAGTTTCATTAGTATTTCTATCATGTTGCACTTTTCTTAAGCCGAGTTTGAGAAAAGTATATATTTCTTTCCAATCAGTTGTTTCTAAAACAATGACTTCCTTATACATGTCAATTTGTTCATCAGTCAGTTCATGCAACCCCGATTTTAAATAAATGGCTTTACAGCCTAAATTTTTTGCTAATTGAATATCACTCCACCTGTCTCCAATTACAAATGAATTCAATAAATCAAACGACTCATTATTAATGAAATGGTTTAGCAAAGCTGTTCCTGGCTTACGTGTAGGCTGGTTTTCTGTCGCAAATGTTTTATCAATAATCATTTCATCAAATACAAAACCTTCCCCGGCCAATGTCCGCAACATTAAATCGTGATAGGGATGAAAATCATTTTCAGGATAACTTTCAGTGCCTAATCCATCTTGATTAGTCACCATAACTTTATAATAATCAAAATCCTCTGCAATTCTAGAAAGCTGCGTAATTGCACCTTTTACAAAACTGGTTTTAGCTATACTATCAACCTGAAAATCACTTGGGGGTTCTTGTAAAACCACCCCATCTCTATCAATAAATAAAACTCTTTGCATGATTATTTTTTTGACCTTACTGATTTCACCTCTGCCGGTGTAATAGCAGCATATTTATTTCCAAATGAATTTCTAACATAAGTTAATACATCTGCAACTTCCAAATCAGTTAAGAAAGCATGAGATGCCATTACATTTGAATATTCTTCGCCATTTATTTCAATAGGTTGATTAAACCCCTTTAACACAATACCTATTAATCGATCTTTATCTTGAGCTACATATTCGGTTTTAATTAAAGGAGGATTCATTCTTGGAACGCCTCCACCATCTGCTTGATGGCAAGTAAGGCAATATTTATTGTATACTAATTTTCCGCGCTTAATACTCGCTTTGGATTTAACATCTCCAGTCTGAGACTGAACAAGTAAAACAACAAGAACAAGTAACCCTAGAGTGATAATTCTTTTATTCATTGAACAGGAAGCTTATTGATTGTACTGTATTTTCCAAACATATCCTTTTACATCATCGGATACATAAATTGATCCGTCCGGGCCTTGTGCCAATCCACATGGACGATGTTTTGCATTGCTCAAATTGGTTACTTTTTCCATGCCGGAGAAACCATTGGCAAATACCTCCCAGTTACCTGTTGGCTTGCCATTTTTCATTGGAACAAATACTACATAAAATCCTTCCTGATGCTCCGGTGCCCTATTCCAACTACCGTGAAATGCAACAAATGCACCATTTTTATACTTCTCGGGGAATTGATTACCCGTATAAATTAATAAAGCGTTTGGAGCCATATGACCGGGGAATCCTACTAATGGGTTGATGGCATTTTCTGCACCAGTTTTCTTTCCATCTCCTCCATATTCGGGGTTAAGTATTTTTTTATTTTGAAAATGATCCCAATGTACATATGGCCAACCACAATCATCTCCTTTTTTTACCATATACATGGTTTCGGATGGAAGTTCGGCCCCTTTCTTTTGATCATATAATTCCGGGTAATCTTGAAACAACATATCCCTTCCATGAGCCGTGATGAACAATTCATTTACTTCATTATTCCAATCAAGACCTACACAATTTCTAATTCCGGTAGCATATCTAACACCCTCTGCATAAGACTGATTTAGCTTGTTTGATTTAAATTGCCAAATACCACCAGCTGTTTCTAACAATGGGCAAGGCATCATGCCCTTTGCTCCTTTTTGACGATCTTGTTCTTGACAAACATTACTAGGACCGCCAATATTTACATAAATATTGCCAGCATTATCTAATGTAATCGATTTGGAAGCATGTTGTCTTTTGTCTACCAATCCGGTAATAATTTTTTCAGGATTAGCCGTGTCAATAATATTCAACTGATTATCTAACTGGTAACGAAAAACTTCGGAGTTGGAAGAAGCGTATAGATAGCCGTCTTTTAAAGCAATACCTGTACCAACATAATTACCAAATTTAAGCGTATCATCCATTTTACCATCTTTATTGGTATCACGCAATCGAATTATACCCTTTCCATTATTTAGCTTTTCTAACTTCATGTATACATCACCATTGCTGTTTACTGCAATATGACGAACACGTCCAAAATCTTTTGCAACATTTGAAGTTGAAAATCCATTAGGAACTTTAATTACTACATCTGATTGTTGAGCTATACAGGAAGTATAGAACAGTGTTATTAATGTGAAGCAAATAATCCGCATAAATTAGGTTTAATTAGTATAAAATTAAGGATTCAAATGATACCATTCTTGCATAGCATCTATTAATAATGTGTTTTCTTGTTCCGTACCAATTGTAATTCTAAGACAATTTTCGCATAAAGCAACATTACTTCTATCTCGAAGGACAATCCCCTTGGTTAACAGAAACTCATAAATTTTTCTAGCATCTTTTATTTTCACTAATATAAAATTAGCCTCAGAGGGATATACTTTTTCAACAGTTGGCATCGTCAAAAACACCTCTGCCAGGGCCTCACGCATGTCTACAATTATTTTAATCATGTCGTTTACCTGACCAATCTCCTCCAGTGCTTTCGTTGCTATCTCTTGTGTTGCCTGGTTGATATTATAAGGTGGTTTTACCCGATCCATTACTTTAATAATCGGAGTAGAAGCAAAAGCAGTTCCAAGCCTCAATCCTGCCAGTCCCCATGCTTTACTGAATGTTTGCAATACAATTAAATTCGGATAGTCACTCAATTCCTGAACAAAAGTTTTTTGCTTAGCAAAATTAATATAAGCCTCATCTATTACAACAAGCCCATTAAAATTGTTTAAAACCATTTCGATGTCTACTCTGTTTATCGAATTACCGGTGGGATTATTGGGAGAACAGATCCAAATAATTTTAGTGTTGGTATCGATGGCGTTTTCAAGATGCACAAGGTCTAACTGAAAATCATTTAACAAGGGTACTTTTTTTATGCCAACATTATTAATATTTGCACTCACCTCATACATTCCATAAGTTGGGGGGCAAATAATCACATTGTCTTTTCCTGGTTCACAAAAGCATCTGAAAACAATATCAATACATTCATCTGATCCATTTCCCAAAAAAATATTTTCTGCTGGAATACGCTTAATAACTGCGATTTTATCTTTTACTATTTTTTGATGGGGATCCGGATAACGATTGTACCACTTAAGCGATGGTGAACCAAGACTATTTTCATTTGCATCTAAAAACACCTTAGCATCTCCACTAAATTCGTCACGCGCAGAAGAGTATGCTTCGAGCTTTGCAATATTTGGACGGATTAATTTGTTTAAATCGAAAGACATGGTATAAATTAAACTATTTTAATTATTAATTATTTATAAATCATTTTTATTGTCAAATTATTTGAATTGACAATACTTTATTCAATTGATTTTAGTCGCACGGTAACCGCTCTTTTGTGAGCTTCTAACCCTTCTGCATCTGCCATTAATTCAACAGCGTTGCCGATGTTATTTAATCCTTCTTTAGAAATTTTCTGATAAGTTATTTTTTTAACAAAACTATCTACACTCACGCCACTGTATGCTTTTGCAAAGCCATTGGTAGGCAGTGTATGATTAGTACCACTTGCATAATCTCCAATGCTTTCCGGCGAATAATTACCTAAAAAAATGGAGCCGGCATTTACAATTTTAGCAGCTATTTCTTCATCATTTTTACAAGCAATTATTAAATGTTCGGCGGCATATTCATTTACCAACTTAACGGCATCTTCCAAATTATTTAAAATTATCGCCTTACTATTTTCTAATGATTGCAATGCAATATCTTTTCTAGGAAGTGTCTGTAATTGTTTATCTAACGCTTGTATTATATCATTTACAACAGATTCATTGGTACTCACTAATAACACTTGACTGTCTCTTCCATGTTCTGCCTGACTCAACAAATCAGCAGCAACAAATTCAGGAATAGCTGCTTCATCGGCTACTACACAAACTTCACTTGGACCGGCAGGCATATCAATTGCAATACCTTCTTGTTGTATAAGCTTTTTTGCACAAGTAACATATTGATTACCGGGACCAAAAATTTTATGCACCTTAGGTACCGATTCAGTGCCATATGCCATTGCTGCAATTGCTTGTACACCCCCTATTTTAAATATAGTTGTAATGCCTACCAAATTTGCCGCATATAAAATTGCAGGATTTAATTGCCCATTTTTATCCGGAGGACTACAAAGAACAATTTGTTTACACCCTGCAATAGAAGCAGGTATACCGAGCATTAATATGGTGGAAAACAAGGGCGCTGTACCTCCCGGGATATAAAGACCTACTTTTTCAATTCCAACAGATTTTCTCCAACATTTCACACCCGGCATAGTTTCCACCACTTCAACCGGAGATACTTGTTTTTCATGAAATACTTGAATGTTTTTGGCAGCTAATTTAATTGCCGATTTAAGTTCGGCGGAAACTTCTTGTTCTGCGGCATCTATTTCAGCAGTTGAAATCCTGAAATTATCAAGCGCTATTCCATCAAACAATTTTGTGTACTTCTTTACAGCAAAATCGCCATTGTCTCTGACTTCATTTAATACAACTCCCACTTTTTCTATGAGTGAGTCATTATTGAAAGACGGTCGAGATAATAGATTTTCCCAAGTATCTATTGATGGATTATTTATAATTTTCATGTGCTTTTGTTGATTGATTTTTATGTGTCACATGGAATACGCCTTTAAAATTTCAAGTTGTTCCCGTAATTGAAAAGAATCATTTTTATTTAATTAATTACCATGAACATACTATTTAAAATGACCTTTATGAATACAGTCTATTCTAAATAATCATTTTTTCAATTGGCACTACCAATATACCTTGTGCTCCTGCTGATTTAAGTTGTTCAATGATGTCCCAAAAATCATTTTCATTCAATACACTATGCACACTGCTCCAGCCCTTTTCAGCTAAAGGAAGTACAGTTGGACTTTTCATGCCGGGCAATAAGCTTATAATTTGCTGAAGATTATCATTGGGTGCATTTAAAAGAACATATTTATTGTTCTTTGCTCTTTTCACTGATTCGATTCTAAAAATTAATCGATCCAATAATTGTTGCTTTTCTGCTGTAAGCGCATTATTTTTAATCAGCACTGCTTGTGATTGAAGAATTACTTCAGCTTCCTTTAATCCATTCATGAATAAAGTAGACCCACTACTCACCAAATCACAAATTGCATCTGCTAATCCGATACCAGGGGCAATCTCTACACTTCCACTGATTTCATGAACTTCTGCTTGAATATTATTCTTCCTTAAAAAATCAGCAAGGATTACCGGATAGCTGGTTGCAATTTTTTTACCTTGCAAATAAGTAACGTTGGTATACGCTTCATTTCTTTGAGTTGCAATACTCAATCTACACTTACCAAAACCGAGCTTTTCTGATAATACTACTTTTTTATTTTTTTCATAAACCACATTCTCCCCCACAAACCCAATATCAGCTACCCCATCTTGTACATATTGTGGAATATCATCATCTCTTAAAAAGAATACTTCCAGTGGAAAATTAGTGGCATCAGCCTTTAACTTATTCATGCCATTATTTACATCTATCCCGCATTCTTTTAACAGTTTGATAGAATCATCATACAATCTGCCACTCTTTTGAATGGCGAGTTTTAACTTAACAGTGTTGTTTTCCTGGTAACTCATAATGCTTAAAATAAAAAAAGCCTACCAACCGGTAAGCTTAAATGATTTGTATATGATCCATACACACCACAGGCCTACCGATTCGGCAAGAAATGATGATGTATGTGTTTAGTTGAATTCATTTATATAACAAAATTACAACTGTAGAGGATCAAATACAAATATTTTTTAACCATTTATCAAATTGATGAAAAATGAAGTGGTTTTATTGCTATTTTAGAAGTACTTATTTAGCTTTAAAACCCCCTGCTATGCGAAAGAGAATAATACTAGTTACCTGTATTTTATTGCATTTTACTATTAACGCCATTAATGCTCAAAATGCAGACAGTTACCAGCTTCCACCAAAGGACATTGCTGACCTACTACTTGCAAAACCCACCCCGGCTATCAGTATCAATGAAAAAGCAACCTGGATGCTTTTAAGTGAGCGTAATTCATATCCTACTGTTGAAGAATTAGGACAACCTGAAATAAAAGTTGCAGGACTAAGACTCAACCCAAACAATTTCTCACTAAGCAGGCAAAATTTTATCAATAATTTTATTTTAAATCAAATAAATGAAAACAAGGACTATAAGATAAAAGATCTTCCGATAAACCTTTTAGCAGGCAATGTAAGTTGGAGCCCATCTGAAACTAAAATTGCTTTTACCAATACTACCAGTTCGCAAGTAGATTTATATGTTATTGACATAGCCACTCAAAAAGCTACAAAAATTAACAAAAAGCCTTTAAA
>CANHJH010000152.1 GCA_947460365.1 Sphingobacteriia bacterium
CGTAAACAATATAATCTCCAGCCTGAAGCTCAAAGTGTTCTTTTTGGTTGAAATTAAATGTAAGCCCCGAAAAAATATTTTTAAACTTACCCGTTAACCAATGGTGATCTACCTCTACCTTTAATTTACCTTGAGTGGATACATTCAATAACACCAAAACAACTTGCTCCTCATTTTTACGCATAAAAGCCATCACTTCATTATTATGTGCAGATGGTAACATATAAGTTTCCCCGCTACTAATTGCACCATTATTTTTACGGAGTTCAGCAAGGTTGCGATAAAAATCATGCAGTTCAGGAGCATCACTCCATTCAATTAAATCTTTATCAAAAAATTTTAGTCGCTTTGGATTCTTAGTTTCCTGCCCACTATAAATTAAAGGCATCGCACACCAAGTAAAACAGAATACAGCCCAGGCTTTAGCGGCAACATCATATTTTTCCATTTCTGTGCCATTCCAACTATTTTCATCGTGATTAGCAGTAAAAAATAATTTAATAGCACCTTCCGGATATTGAGAATAGGCATGTAACACATTTCGGATATCATGTAGGGTGGATTGATATTTTGTATATTTTTCACTTTCATGCATCCACCACCAGGCATAGGTTGCATCAAACACCTGATGGTATGCAACCACTTCGCATTCAGCCAACCAAAACAGAGGTTTACACTCATTAAATGAAGCTCGTGCAGCAATCCAAAAATCAAGCGGCACTAAGTGAGCCATGTCGCATCTAAAGCCGTCTATATCATATTCTTTTACCCAAAAATGCATCGCTTCAATTAAGGCTTGGCGCATTTCTGGAACATCGAAATTCAAATCAATTACATCTTTCCAGCCATTTTTTTCTGTAAAGTTTCCGGCTTCATCCTGCATCATCCATTCCGGATGCGCTGTTGTCCAATGATGATCCCATCCTGTGTGATTAGCTACCCAATCTATTATTATTTTAAAGCCAAGTTGATGCGCTACATCAACTAAAACTTTAAAATCATTCAGCGTACCAAATTCCGGATTGATATCAGTATAGCTACTACATGCATAATAGCTACCCAGAGTGCCTTGCCGCATTTTTTCACTAATAGGCGTTATGGGCATTAACCATAAAATATCTACCCCCATATTTCGTAAACGGGGTAAGTGTTTCGCAAATGCATTAAAAGTACCTTCCGGAGTATACTGTCGGATGTTTACTTCATACATGGTTGCGTGTTCAGCCCAGGGTACAGTAGCAAATTTATTAGTCATTGCAAGATGAATATATGTTTTGAAGATAACGCATTATCTTTTCAAAAGAGAAAAACACCAACCCAAAAACACTACTACTAATGCGCCAACTACATTGAGCCATAAAAATCCGAGGCCAATTAATTCATATTTATCCAATAAAAACAAGGTAATTACTATTAACTCTCCCACTATAGCAGCCCAAAAAACGGCATTACCCTGAATTTTTTTAATGTAAAATGCAATTAAAAAAATTCCTAAAATAACACCATAAAATAAGGAACCTAATATATTTACTGCTTCAATTAAACTTCCCATACCAGTTGCAAGTTCAGCTGTTATCACACAAAACACCCCCCAAGCAAAAGTGTAATACTTAGAAATTTTATACTGGCTTATTTCTTGCTCTTGAAGATTTGGGTAGGTTGTTTGAACATACCTGCAATGAAAATCAATCATGGTAGAGGAAGCCAATGAATTTAGCGCTGCTGCTATTGACCCCCATGCAGCTAAAAAAATAATAGCAATCAATAATCCTACTAACCCTTTGGGAAGAAAATCTACAACAAAACGTAAAAATATATAATTGGTATCGTTGGTATCAGATTCGGGAACGGCTTTTTTAATGATGGATTTGTAGGTGGTTTTAAGTTGATTTAACTGAGTAGAACCTAATGCCAGACTATCTTTATATTGATTTGATTTTTTAATAATCAGTAGTTGACTATTGGCTTGTTGATTCATTTGTATTTCATCAAACTTATATTTTACCGATAATAGTGAATCTTTATAAGGAGATTGAAAAGCTTTTGTTTCTAATGCCTTATTAAAGAAAATGGGTGATGGATTAAATTGATAAAAGGTAAACAACAACGCACCCAATAATAGAATTAAAAACTGCATGGGTACTTTAACCAATCCGTTCATCAACAAACCAATTCTGCTCTCTGTGTTGTTTTTAGCCGTTAAATATCTGCCTACCTGTGATTGATCCGTTCCAAAATAGGAAAGTGCCAAAAAGAATCCACCAATAATTCCGCTAATGATATTGTATTTGTCTTTCCAATCAAATCCGTTTTTAGTAAATCCTGTGGTTATCACATTCAGCTTACCGGAAGCGCCGCTAATTGTTAATGCATCGGCAAAACCAACATTTGCTGGCAAGTGATGTACAATTAAATATCCGGCAATAAACATTCCAATGAATATGATCAGTAACTGAAGTTGTTGCGTGTGTGCAACAGCTTTTGCACCTCCTGTTACAGTGTACACAATTAACATTCCTCCCATGATGATATTGGTATAAAAAATATCCCATCCCATTAAAGAAGACAAAATAATAGATGGCGCATAAATACTAATTCCGGTGGAAAGTGCTCTTGAAATTAAAAACAACGAAGAGGTTAATATTCTTGTTTTTGGATCGAATCGTTGTTCTAAAAATTCATACGCAGTAAATACTTTTAGTTTATTAAAAATTGGAACAAAGCTGATGCTAATGATAATCATTGCCAATGGCAAACCCAAATAATATTGCACAAAACGCATGCCATCTGTAAAAGCCTGACCAGGTGCAGATAGAAACGTGATGGCACTTGCCTGAGTTCCCATGATACTAAGCAATACCATATACCAGGGCATGGTTCTGTTACTCAAAAAATATCCTTCTAAATTTTTTGTAGTCTTGCTTTTATATAAGCCATAAAATATTATTCCCACCAGGGTTAATACTAATACAATCCAATCTATTCTACTCATTGAAAGTGTTTTGTAAACCAATAAAAAAATGCAATCAATGCTATTAAAAAAAATAGCACAAATAAATACCACTTATTCCATGAACCCAAAAAAGGTATTTTGTTTTCCATTTATTTAGTTTTTGAACTCATTAAACCACCGGCTAACAACCCAAGCATTAAACCTAGTATCAGACCGATTTTTACATTTTTAATAAATACCCCTAACAATATTCCAATAATAACGATGGTTAAAAACCCTATTTTTTTTCGTGGTTTCATGCTAATCTATTTAGATGTGGGCAAGGAGATAATATTAGCAAATAAGCGATAAGAACCAGCAACCCCTGCAGGTAATTGTCGAAATAAAACCATACTAACATAAGTGAAATTCCCTTTGCCATATTTAGCCGTAACCAAACTTCCACTGGTTTGTTTTTCATTGGTATCATTCATTCCAAATATTGCGTCATAAGGTGCGCCGGTAATATCTGCTTGGTAAGTACTTCGTTCCTGTACCCATCCACCAAAATCGTTTTTGGCAATGGAATTAGGATAACTTACAAACGGATGATTGGGTAAAAGAACATTAACTGCTGCATCTTCTTCGGTTACCCTTACGTTGCTGATACTAAAAGGATAAGGACCTACTTTTACTTTTTTAGATCCTACCTGATTACTCTTCAAATATTGTACAATTAAATGGCCGCCTTTTTCAACAAATTTGTTGAGCAATTCGTTTTTAGTTGTTAACCATTCATGAATATTAAAGGCCCGGATTCCAACAATAATCACATCAAAACGATCAATAAGCTCTTCTGAAATTTCAGCTTCCCCAATATATTGAACCGGATATCCTAATTGCGCTAAAGCTTGAGGCACCAAATCACCAGCACCTATTATGTATCCTACTTTTTTAGGTGCCGTAATTATTTTATCGTTGATTAAAATTACCTGATCCTTATAAAAATAGTTGATGGATGGTATGTGATTATACTTAATTGATTTAAGGTATTGTGTAAAAGCAAACTTTTTTCCACCCCGTTCGTAACTTATTTCTGCATTTAATTTTGTTGACTTTTTAGTACTATTTAACTTAGATACATCAAATGAAAATGTGTAAACACCGCCGGCTTCAACGTTGATGACAGAGTCAATAGAAACTAAAATCTTTTCATTTTCATCTTTAATTTTAATAGTTACCGGTATTGCAGGTGCGCTAAAATTAGTTTTGAATTGAAGCTGCAATGGTGTTGATGTAATGGGCAGGTTATTTACAGATTCAACATTGGTTAATAACACATGATTATTTAATGAAACAATAATAGGTGGGATTACATTTAATGGCTGATAAACTTCACCTCTAACTGGATCAACCATTTTATATTGAACCGGTTTATTGATGGCAAAGCGAATGTCGTTTAAACTAACCACAAATTTTGCGGTATACGACGCTTCAGATTCTGCATTACCAACCACCTCTAAATCAGTTACAGAAAAGTTTCCGATACTGTTCATAGGCTTTACCAGCCAATAAGGCTGGGAATATTTTTTACCTTGATCAACTACAAAGGTTTTAGATAAATTAAAATTATAGTTTACAGCCGGTGCACTATTCAATATCGTGTCGAATGACTTTTCCGGAGTGGTATTCAATTGAATTTGCTCGATCTTAATATCAACATTATTACGTTTATTAACAAAGAAATTTACCGTTAATTTTTCTCCGGGAATAGCGTATTCCACATCGGTAGTTGCTTCTGCAAAAAGACCGCTGCAGGCAACAATTAAATCTTCCAATTCTTTTTTCTTATTATACCACCAGGCAGCATTGTAATTCGCTTTTTGGAGGGACTTATATAATTCTACTAAAGGAGCTACACTATTTTCGGGATGGTCGAAATGATAGTTAGCAATGATTTCGTCAATCATTTTTCTGATGTTAAAGCCTTCATTGGGAATTCTACTCCAATCAGTTAAAACTCCGTCCATCAAATCATTTTTAGCTGAGTCGCCAGCCAAAGTGACAAAAAACTCATTTACAGGGCCTTTACGGCGAGGTCTACCCTCTCCCTGGCTCTTATGCATACTTCTGGCTTCTCCGCCAATTTCGCCATAGCTTTTGCCTATTAATGCATTATATACACCGGCGTCTACTTTTAGCTGATTGTCGCTGGTGGTATTGGCGCTTCCAAAATTAAATGTATTCCATAAAAGGCGTTTAGCCTGCCATGGTTGAACCCCTTTAGCCAGCTGTTCGGTAAAGCGTTTAGGATCGGCTGCAGCATAAAATGCTTCCTGCGATAGTATAGCGGAAGCGGCATGGTGACCATGACCGGCGCGTGCATCACCGGGGAATCGATTAATAATTATATCTGGTTGGAACTTTCTGATTACCCAAACCATATCTGCCAGCACTTTTTCTCTGTTCCATATCTTAAGGGTTTCATCAGAGGTTTTGCTAAATCCAAATTCGTAAGCGCTGCTAAAATATTGTTCGGCACCATCAATCCGTCTTGCAGCCAGCAGCTCTTGTGTTCTGATCAAGCCTAATTCAATTCCCTGTTCGCTACCGATTAAATTTTGTCCTCCATCACCGCGAGTTAGGCTAAGATAAGCTGTTCTATACTTCTTCTCCTTAGCCAAATAGGGTAAAAAACTATTGTTTTCATCATCGGGATGTGCGGCAACATATAACACACTGCCCAATACCTGTAATTTTTTTAATTGAGCATAAATATCTGCACTAGATAAAGTTTCAGGTGTTTGACCTAAAGTAGGAAATGAGACCATTAAACACACTGTGTACAATAAAACCCGGAAATGAGTTAAGCAATATCTTAAAAGCATATCAGTAATTTTTTCATTCAAACTAAGATAAAACTACTGATAAGATATAGATTACCGATTAAAAAGTTTCTACAGCAAGATATTTTATTTTTTTACAATAAGATATTGCTTAATCTGATCGTGTATGGGCTTGCTTAATGGCACGTTAGGCATTCTCAGATAATTATCTATAAGCCCTTGTTCTGTTAAGAATGCTTTTACACCTGCCGGGTTGTTTTCGGCAAACATTAGATCATACGCTTCCATTAAACCGTCATTTAATTGTTTAGCGGCTTGATAGTTTTGTAATAAACAATGCCTAACCATATCTCCAAATGTTTTTGGAAATGCGTTGGCTGCAACGCTGATAACGCCTTCCATACCACAAGCTAATTGTGGAAGTGCTAGAGCATCATCACCACTTACCACTAAAAAGTCGGAGGGCTTATCGCGTAATATTTGCATGCATTGTGCCATATCCCCACTAGCTTCTTTAATCCCAATAATATTTTCTATATCATTTGCCAATCTGAGGGTGGTGGCAGCAGTCATATTTCTACCGGTTCTTCCGGGGATGTTGTACAACATAATGGGCTTTGGAGAAACAGCTGCAATCATTTTATAGTGCTGATAAATACCTTCTTGAGATGGCTTATTGTAATATGGAGACGCGCTTAGTATTGCAGCAGCTTTATCTAAAGGAAAATGAGTAAGGTCATGCATTAGGTCGGCAGTATCATTTCCACCAATACCTACCACTACGGGTACACGACCTGCAGCTTTTTCGTAAGTAAAATGTAACATGTCGATTTTTTCAGGATTGGTTAATACGGGCGTTTCTCCTGTAGTACCTAACGTTACTATATATTCTACTCCACCGGTTATCACAGCTTCAATAACACGACCA
>CANHJH010000153.1 GCA_947460365.1 Sphingobacteriia bacterium
ATTGAATTCACTTAGCTGCAAAGCATCGGCCTTACCTCTGGCGAAGCCAACAACTACCGGATCAACGGCTTCTAAGTGCGAAGGATTAGGCATTAGTTTAAGGTAAATATCTTTACCCTCGGGAGTAACCACTTCACTACCAAAACCCATGTGATATTTCACATCTCCGCTTCCCATGGTTTGATCAATAGCAGCTGTACCTTCGAACTCACTAAAGATTTGTTCGTAGGTTTTTCCCATAATATTAGCCAGTACATTCAATCGGCCTCTGTGCGCCATACCAATTACCACTTCTTCTACTCCTTTTTGAGCGGCACTATTGATGATCGCATCTAATGCGGCAATGGTAGTTTCACCGCCTTCCAATGAAAATCTTTTTTGTCCGATGTATTTAGTGTGCAAAAACTTTTCAAAAATTACGCCTTGATTCAATTTTTCCAGAATTCTTCTTCTTTTTTCAATAGAGGGCTTATCTGAAAATTTATGCTCTATCTCCTTCGTTAACCAATCTATTTTTTTCTGGTCGCCAATATATTTGAATTCAATTCCTACGTTTTTAGCATAGGCGTTTTGGAGATGAGACAAAATATCTTTAAGCTTGGCGGCACCTAATCCTATTAAATTACCAGCCATATAGGTCGTATTTAAATCGGCGTCACTTAATCCAAAAAACGACAGTTCTAGATTAGCACCCCTATCTTTTCTGTTTCGGATGGGGTTGGTAGTGGCAATTAAATGTCCTTTATTTCTATATCCAAGAATGAGTCGGTACACTTTAATTTCATTTTGCCAGTCTACATTACCATTACCTTGAGCTGGTAAATTGGGGCTTCCTACAGCATTTGCAACGGCAAAATCAAATCCTTCAAAGAATTTTTTCAAATCGGGGTCAACACGATCAGGATGCTGCAAAAATTCCTGATACAAGGATTCCACAAATGCGGGATGAGAATTAGTGATATAAGAGAAGTCCTTCATTGGGCTGTTTTAATCAATTTTTCATGAAATTTGTGCAAATATCGGGCTTTGAATGTATAAAATTTTCCAAAAATTTGTTATTTCCGATTTTTTTTATGGCAATTTTGACAGGGGGGTTTAAGTAAGTGGCCATATGGGCAAAAAGGCTAAACCGGGTATTTTGTTTTTTTTTATAATTAAATTTCAAAATTCGGATTTCAATGCTTACCTTTGCCGTCCTGAAAAAATTAGAACATGGCAAATCATTCAGCTACAAAGAAAGACGTTAGACAAGCATCAAAGCGTCGTGATCGTAACCGTTATTACGGAAAAACAACCCGTAATGCAATACGTGACCTTAAAGCAAATACAGAGAAAAAAGGTTATGAGGAGCAATTACCCAATGTTGTTTCTATGATCGACAAGTTGGCTAAACGTGGAATTATCCATAAAAATAAAGCGGCCAATTTAAAGAGCAAGTTAGCTAAGAAAGCGGCAGTGATTGCATAATTAGTGCAAGCTGAGGTTGAAAATATTTAGAGCCGGTTGAAAGACCGGCTTTTTGATTTTGCCGATACGGTAAATACTGTTTTTAAAGTGTGCCTTTAGAAGGAAATTGTATATTAAACACATTCCAATCATCCAATTCAGGTGTATAGAATACATTTCCTCTGTGCAGGCTTACTATTTTTTCGATTATAGCAATACCAAGTCCAAATCCCTTCTTATTTTTCGCATTTTCACCCCTAAAGAAAGGTACATTCATTTTTTCTATTTCGGCAGACGTTAATTGTTGCCCCTGATTTTTGATGGCAATTTTAAGTTGAAACAGGCCCGGTGTTAATACGATGATAACCCTATGGTCATAAGAATAATTATATGCATTTTTGATAAGGTTGATGAATGCAGACCTCAATAACGATTCATTTCCTTTAATCATCAGTGCGCCATCATCTTCGGGGATGTTTTCGAAGGATAAATCGATTTGAATGTCGGCATACATTTTTTTTGCCACTGAAATAATATCATACAATAATTCATCCACTCTGATATAGGGCCATTGTGGCAAATAATTAATGGTATCGGACTGTGAAATCAGCAATAAAGAATTGGTTAATTCAATCATATTTTGCTGGTCTTCTTTTAAAGATTGTAAAACAGCTCTATACCCTTCTGCATCATATGTTCTGTTTAAAGCTGCTTCGGTTTGTGAAAGCATTACGGCCAGCGGTGTTCTTAATTCATGAGAGGCATGTCGTACGAAATTTTTTTGTGCTTCAAACGCATTTCTTAAGCGTTCTAACATTGCATTAAAATTTTGGGCAATGGAATGCAGTTCATCTTTAGAGGGTTTAACTTCAATACGTTCAGACAAGTTCATTTCATTGGTTTTACTCATTTGTACACTCAGCAATACAATTGGCTTAATGGCCTGTTTAACAAATAAAAATGAGACAACCCCTGTTATAAAAAAAGCTACTAAAAAAACAAAGATGAGGATTATTTTCAGGTTATTTAACTTAAGATATCCGTTGTTATCGTATCCCGAAATATAAATAAAGTTTTTTGATTCAGGCTTATATAATATTGCATGCTGAATAGCATTTTCGTCTGTATAAAAATGCTTTAGTTTTTTCAATGCTACTTCCTTTGGGAAGTCAGGAATCTTTTGATGTAAATGATCCGGCAAACTTAATATATTATTGCCTAACGAATCAATGATGAATAACTGTTCGCCATTTTGTTCAAAATAATCATTGCTACGCAAGAGATTACTGGAACGCTGTTGTTCATTTTTATTTAATTCAATAAACAATTGGTAAACCTCGTTCCCTTCAAAGGAAATTTTATCGAAATAGTCTTGCTTTCTATACCCTTCATCTAGAAAAAATATGGTAGCGAATGATATCAGCAACATTAATGCTACAAATGACGTGAAGAGCAATGCAAAACGTACTTGTAGATTCATAGTTGTTACTTAATTAAATAACCAAAACCAGGTTTGGTATGAATTAATTTTTTTTCGAATGGCTTGTCTATTTTATTACGCAAAAAGCTGATATAAACTTCTATGGTATTTGTTCCTGTATCGAAACTCAAGTCCCATACTTTTTCTAAAATTTCATTTTTAGATATTACTCTATTTTTATTTCTTGCCAATAAAACCAACAAAGTAAATTCTTTAGCTGTCAGATTAATTTCTACCCCTGCCCTTATCACAGATTTGTTCATAAAATCTATTTCAAGATCATCCACAATAATTTTATTTTCCTGTGTAGCCGGATCAGTACGTTTAAGTAAGACCTTTAGTCTGGCAAAAAGCTCATCAAAGTGAAAAGGTTTAACTAAATAATCGTCAGCGCCAAAGTTAAAAGCTTCCATTTTGTCTTGAATATCGCCCATGGCAGTAAGCATAATAATTGGAATGCTTTTATTAACTTCTCGGATTTCTTTACAAAGGGTCAAGCCATTTTTATAAGGCAAATTAACATCTAAAATAATGAGTGAGTAGGTATGTTTTTTAAGCAAGGCCGATCCTTCAAGTCCATCAGAAGCAATTTCAACAAAGTAACCTACACGAACCAATTCTTGATTAATGATTTGTGCGAGCTTTGCCTCGTCTTCTACCAAAAGAATTCTGTATTTATTTTCCATGATTGCTATTGAATATAATTACCCCTAAAATTAAAAAAATGCTGCTCGAAAAATGGCACAATCGATTATTATTTTTTCACTGTCTGTCGAAAGTGTATAGAATAATCTTCTTTTAAAGATGTAAGTTAGTGAAATTAACGATTTATACTACTTTTTGAATCTTTCCAGATGCAAATTTGATTTAACTTTGTTGGTATGACAGAAAAAATATTGATTCTTGACTTTGGTAGTCAATATACTCAATTAATAGCTAGGGCTGTAAGGGAGGCCAACATATATTGTGAAATTATACCTTACCATAAATCATTCACTATTGATGCTGAATTAAAGGGTATTATCTTAAGTGGATCTCCTTTTAGTGTAAATGACGACCAAGCGCCGGAAGTTGCTGTATCAGCGTTTAATGAGCAATTACCGGTATTGGGGATTTGCTATGGCGCTCAAATGACAGCAAAGCTATATGGAGGCAAAGTGGACAAATCCAACAAAAGAGAATACGGGCGTGCCTTTATGGAAATAAAAAAAGCCGATACGATATTCAATCATATTCCTGAAAAATCGCAAGTTTGGATGAGTCACAGTGATTCAATTAAAACTTTACCGGACGGTTTTTCAGTGTTGGCAACAACGGAAAGCATTCCGGTAGCCGCATTTAAAAAAGACGATACCAATGGCCATGCTTTATATGGATTTCAATTTCATCCGGAAGTTTATCATTCAACCGACGGCAAACAGCTGATTAAAAACTTTTTGGTGGATGTGTGTAAATGTGCTCAGAACTGGACACCGGCTTCATTTGTGGACGAAACAATAGCCAGACTAAAAAAGGAAATTGGAGATAAGGAAGTCATCATGGCATTGAGTGGCGGTGTAGATAGTACCGTAGCGGCAACACTTATATCGAGAGCCATTGGAAACAAGTTACATGGAATATTTGTAGACAATGGATTACTGAGAAAAGATGAATTTCAACAAGTATTAGATACTTATGAAGTACTTGGTTTAAATGTTAAGGGGGTAGATGCCAAAGCACTTTTTTATGAGGGATTAAAAGACCAAACAGACCCGGAAGCTAAGCGAAAAGTAATTGGCAAATTATTTATCGATGTGTTTCAGGAGGAGTCTCAAAAACTCACTCATATATCATTTCTTGGACAGGGCACTATTTATCCTGATGTAATTGAAAGTGTGAGTGTACACGGCCCATCGCAAACAATTAAATCGCACCACAATGTTGGTGGATTACCGGATACCATGCATTTGTCGCTGATAGAGCCCTTACGATATTTGTTTAAAGATGAAGTAAGAAAAGTGGGATTGGAATTAGGCATACCTGCTGAAATGATTAATAGACATCCATTTCCTGGACCAGGATTGGCTATTAGAATTTTAGGCGAGGTAAATGCCGAAAGAGTAGATTTATTACAAAGAGCCGATGCCATATTTATTAATGGGTTGAAATCGAGTGGATTGTACCATAAAGTTTGGCAAGCAGGAACTATTTTATTGCCGGTGAAAAGTGTAGGCGTAATGGGTGATGAACGTACGTATGAATTTACGGTAGCGTTACGGGCGGTTACTTCTGTTGATGGCATGACGGCAGACTGGGCACATTTGCCTTATGAATTTTTAGCAGATATATCGAATGAAATAATAAATAATGTGAGAGGAATTAATCGAGTAGTGTACGATATAAGTAGTAAACCACCGGCAACAATTGAATGGGAATAAAATGAATATAAGCAGTAAAATACTATTAAGTTTAATGTTGTTGATGTTTTCCATTTCAGGAAAAACACAAACGGATACCAGTTTAAGAAGCGCATTGTTTCCGCAAACAAAATACAGACCAAAAGTTGCTGTATTTGCGCCTGTATACATGGATTCATTATTTGATGGAAACAACTACAAGTTGGGCAACAATAACTTCCCTAAAATAGTGTTACCCGGTCTTGATTTTTATAATGGAATGATGATAGCGGTAGATTCATTGAATGCAGAAAACAAGACATTGGATGTTTTATTTTATGACACAAAAAATTCGAAAGAACCCATTTCCAAAATAGTTGCTAAGCCTGAGTTTCAAGATGTTTCTTTAATCATTGCATCATTTAATTCTAGAGCGGAAATGCAGGTGTTGGCAGATAGTGCTTTAGCTAAAAGAGTTCCGCTAATTTCTGCAACATATCCCAATGATGGGGGTATGGTAAACAATCCATATTTTGCTTTGGTGAATCCAACGTTAAAAACACATTTAGAAGCACTATTTAAATATTTACAACGCCAATATCCAACGGAACCTATTTATTTATTCAAGAGAAAAGGGGCTTCTGAAAATGTTATTGCAAATGGCATATCAGAAATGAATAAAAAAACAATCGGCAGTCCTTTAAAAATAAAAATCATTGAATTAGTTGATACGTTTGGAGCTAAGGAAGTATTAATAAAATTAGACAGCGTTAAAAAAAATATCATTGTTTGTGGCAGCTTAAACGAACTGTTTGGAATGAATCTGGTAAAAGCGGTAACCTCTAACTTAAACTTCAAAGCAACCATCATAGGAATGCCTACCTGGGATGCCATAAAAGATATTGGAGAAGATGCCGAAATTATTTACAGTACCCCCTATAACTACCCACGTACCACTAAACAAGCGCTATACATCGAAAAAAAATATCGCAGCAAACTCAATGGACGCCCCAGTGACATGGTTTACAAAGGATTTGAGAGCTTGTATCGATTTGGAAATTTGTTGATTATATACGGAGCAGATCTTATTGAACATTTATCTAACAAGGATTTCAAACTTTTTAATGAGTTTGATTTTCAACCAGTAAAATCTTATAAAGAAAAAATTGTTCCAGACTATTTTGAGAATAAAAAGCTGTATTTTATTCGTAAAGTAGATACCCAAATCAAGTCAATTTATTAAACTACTTTACAATAAGTCGATACTCAACTATC
>CANHJH010000154.1 GCA_947460365.1 Sphingobacteriia bacterium
GAGTTTAGCATCTAGCTTTCTATTCTCATCGGCCAACTCCCCACGTAAAACTTCCAATTGCGACTGAGTTTCAAATATTTGAACTTTGGTCTTTTCGTGGTGTTCTTGTAACTGTTGTAAATCAGTTCTTTTTGAATCTAATGCCTCCTCTTTTTCATTAGATTCATTTTGAAGTTGCTGCAGTTGATTGCTTCGATTTTCTTTTTCTTCAGCCAATTGCAATTGAGAGCGTAGTAAATTTTGTATAGAGGTATCGGCAACAGCTACTTTTTTTTCTGCATCAAACTGATTGCGCTGAAATTGTTGGTATTTATTTCTAACAGCATCTACTCCAGTTCGTTTTTCATCAAAAACTCTTCTTTTATCTTCTACTTCAAACTGAGCAGATTCTGCACGTTCTTGTAATGATGTTAAATTAGCTTCTTCTTCACCAACCTGTAACTGAGTAAATTCAATTGAATCAGCGGTTGTTTTTAATTGTCCTTCCGCTTTGTCTAAAAACTCCTTTAAATTCCTTTCTTTTTCTTGTAGATACTGTAATTTTTGAGAGGCAAGATTCTTTTCGTTTTCTTTAGTCCTCAAACGTTGTTGCAATTCATTAAATCCTTGTTGCATACTCTGAAGCGCACGCTCTTGTGTGATAAATGCAACTTTTTGCTGTTCAATTTCTGCTTCTTCTGATGCAACTTCTGCTTCTATTCTGAGTTTCTTATCCGATTCTATATCATGTTGCTCATTCAACTCCTTATAGGATATATTGAATCCCTCCAATGCTGCCTTAGCCAACTCAACTGCAACTTCTTTATACTCTTTTTTAATTTCGTAAAACTTTTCGGCCTTTTTAGCTTGGCTTTCCAGTGTTTTCAGTTGATTATTGATTTCAAAAAGTAAGTCTTCAATTCTGGCTAAATCCTGTTCAGTGGCATCCAGCTTATTTTTAGCTTCTTTTTTACGTGTTTTGTAAATGGTAATGCCCGCAGCCTGTTCCAGCATCCTTCTCCGGCTATTCTCTTTGTCTTTGATGATATCATCTACCATTCCCAACTCAATAATAGCATAACTATCCGTACTAACTCCTGTATCTAAAAATAGGTTATGAATATCTTTTAGGCGACAACTCACATCATTTAACCTATACTCACTTTCTCCATTTTTATAGAAACGGCGAGTAACCGTAACCGTACTAAATTCTGTAGGCAACAGATTTTTTGTGTTTTCGAAAGTAAGGCTTACCTCTGCTAAACCACTTGCACTCCTGGTTTTACTACCATTAAAAACCAGCGCTTCCAAATTTTCACTCCTCAGGGCTGAAATTTTTTGCTCACCTATTACCCAGCGGATACTGTCTATGATGTTACTCTTTCCACATCCGTTTGGCCCGATAATACCGGTAATACCTTCATCGAAGCTTACCACCGTTTTATCTGCAAAACTCTTAAACCCCTTGATTTCTAATGACTTTAGTCTCACGTTTTCGCTGTTTGAGTGTGCGAACTTACTCTAATTGCGTTGAAATTGTATAAAGAAAATAGTGTTGTGCATAATAAAAAAAGGGAGATTGTTCAATGTGGATAACCTTTTGAAACAATGCAGTTAAAATTAATTCAACTAATTTATTTTCAATGAGTTAGTGTGATAATTATTTTCACAATCAAAGTTGAAAAAATGAGGATAACTTAAAATATGCTGTGGGGTAATTATGGAAAAAAATGAACAAAATATCTATTAATCATGTTATAAATAATATATCAGGATGAATGCTGGTAGTTTAACATTAATATTTTATTTAATTAATTATCAGAACTGGAATTAAAAATTGGAAAAACATTTACACATTATCGCTTTTGACATTCCCTATCCTGTAAATAACGGCAGGGCTATGGATATTTTTCATTGTATTTCCGCCCTCCAATCTGTTGGTATACAAATTCATTTACATTGTTTCAGAAACGAAAAAATAGAACAAAAATCCCTTCAAACTTACTGTGCATCTGTTCATTACTACGACGGCAAACATGACCATAAAGGATTTTCTACATCACTACCTTTTATCGTTTCAAGTAGAAAGAATGAACAACTGTTTGAAAATTTATTAAAGGACAATTATCCCATATTAATGGAAGATATTCATTGTACTTATTTATTAAATGATGAACGGTTTTCTTCCAGAAAATGCTTTGTACGCTTACATTATGTGGGTTTTAACTATTACAGCGCGCTACAAAAAAGTGCTGCTTCATTTTTTAAGAAATTATATTATTGGAATGAATCCAGATTACTAAAAAAATACGAGAAGCATATTGCACAAAAAGCAACTTTTATTGTTGTTAAGCATGCAGATAAAGTAACTTATCAAAATGAATTTACTTGTCCTCTGATATTTGAAATAGATCCATTTATTTCATTTCAGGAAGTTAAATCTGCCGAAGGCATGGGTTCCTATTGCTTTTTTCATGGAGATCTGAGTATAGATGCGAATGAACAAGCTGCCATCTGGCTTATCAAAAAAGTGTTTAACGAAATAAAAGTGCCCTTAGTTATATCCGGTAGAAATCCGTCCAATAAATTGATTAAATTATCACATATAAATAATCACACCTGCATCGTTCCTAATCCCTCTGAAAGAGAACTTCAGGACATGATTGTTAAAGCCCACATTCAATTAGTCCCTTCCTTTATAGATACGGGATTAAAAATCAAATTATTGAATGCTTTGTATAATGGTAGACATTGTGTAGTAAACGATATTGCCGTTGCAGAAAGTGGTCTTGAATCTGCTTGCCACATTGGAGCCAATGCAAACGCATTTAAAGAGATTATTGTGCAACTTTATCACCAACCATTTACTGTAGATGAAATTGGACTCCGGGAAAAATTACTTTTAAACCGATTTGATAACCGCAGAAATGCCCTTCTACTTGCTAAAATGATTTTTGGTTAATAACAGTTATCCCAATTAAACAGTTCTAGCTCCGCTGTCCACCACTCTCCCCTGTTCTGTTTTTAACATTCTGCTTGGATATCGGTTAATAACAATAAAATCATGGGTAGCCATGATAACTGAAGTACCATAATCTTTAGCGATTTGAATCAACAATTGCATGATTTCGTCGCTTGTTTCCGGATCTAGGTTTCCGGTAGGTTCATCGGCCAATATTAATTTGGGGGAATTTAATAGGGCTCTGGCTATTTCAATACGTTGCTGCTCACCGCCACTCATTTCGAAAGGCATTTTAAATCCTTTGCTTTTCAAGCCCACTTTATCCAGCACATCATTAATTTTTTCTTTAATTAGACGTTCGTCTTTCCAGCCAGTTGCTTTTAAAACGAAGTTTAAGTTTTCATAGACATTTCGGTCTGTCAATAATTGAAACTCTTGAAATATTACGCCTAAATTTCTTCTTAAAAAGGGAACTTTCTTCCAGTCCATTTCCCGCAAGTTAAAGCCTACAACATTTCCACTACCTTCTGTTAAGGTTAGCTCGCCATATAAAGTTTTTAACAAACTGCTTTTACCGGTTCCGGTTTTACCTACCAGGTATACAAATTCTCCTTTTTGAACTTCAAAATTCACCTCCTGCAAAATAAGGCTACTACCTTGATAGATGTTTACGTTTTGTAGTGAAATGACGGTTTCTGGCATAATAGTAGGTTAATAATTATTATACAAATATACGCTTTGCTTACACTTTAGGAAAGGTTAATATTCATACATCACTTCACCAAATGAGCTCAGCAGTTTAAGTGTTGATTTATCTGATTCTGTTGGTTCCACCCTTCCTATAATTTGTGCATCAATATTAAAAATTTTTGCTGTTGCTATCATCCTAACAGCTGCTGATTCACTGGTAAAAATCTCTAATCGATGTCCCATATTAAATACCTGATACATTTCTCGCCAATCAGCACCAGAATTGGTTCTGATTAGTTCAAAAATAGGTGGAGGTTCAAATAAATGGTCTTTAATGATATTGAGGGGTCTTGGCAAATATTTCATGCACTTAGTTTGCCCTCCCCCACTACAATGTATAATCCCATCTATCTCATCAAACTCTTCTGCTACAATTCTTTTCAGAAGGGGTGCATAGGTTCTGGTGGGCGATAGCAGCAAATGTCCTATACTAATTTGCTCTCCGGAAATAGAAATGGTATCGGTCATTTTATTTTTTCCGATATATACCACTTCATCTTGCAAAGTTGGCTCAAATGTTTCCGGATATTGAGTGGCATAATATTTTTCTAACACATCATGTCTAGCACTGGTTAATCCATTGCTACCCAAACCACTGTTATAGGCAGATTCATAAGTGGCTTTTCCGGCACTGGCAAATCCTACAATTACGTTGCCAGCTTTTATTTTATCATTGGTAATTAGTTTTGCTTTGGGCCATCTGGCTGTCATTGTGCCATTTACAGCAATGGTTCTAACTACATCACCCACATCAGCGGTTTCACCACCTAAATAATGAACATTAACACCGCATTCTTTTAAAATATCAAAAAAATGCTGGGTTCCATTAATTACTTCTTGCAGTATTTCACCGGTAATTACACTTTTATTTCTATCAATAGTTGAAGAAAATAATAAATTATCAGTGATCCCAATACATAGTAAGTCGTCTAAATTCATTGCTACGGCATCCTGTGCTATTCCAGCCCATACGGAGGCGTCTCCGGTTTCCTTCCAATATAAATAAGCCAATATACTTTTAGTACCAGCACCATCCGCATGCATTATATTAACCCAATTTTCATCCCCACATAAAAAATCAGGATAAATTTTACAGAAGGCATTTGGGAAAAGGCCCTGATCTAGCTTCTGGATAGCTGCATGTACTTCTTCCTTCTGTGCTGAAACGCCCCGTTTTGCATATAGTGACATTAAAAAAGAGTATTATTTGCTGCGAATGTACAAATTAATTAAGAGCTGAAATCCAATCTAATTTGTCTAAATAGAAATGCTAAACTTATCGACCTATTCTGTCATTTCAACTTATCTTATTACTTTTGGCACCTAATATGAAGGTACATCGTGAACTGGTGGGCTCTTTGCCCGATTTTCGTAATGCGGTAATAACCATTGGCACATTTGATGGTGTTCATATGGGGCATCAAAAAATTATAGCACAACTTAAGGAAGAAGCAGCTATAATTAATGGGGAAACAGTGATTATTACCTTTCATCCACACCCCAGAAAAATTGTATCGTCTGTACCAGGAGATATTAAATATTTACATACCTTATCAGAAAAAATATTGTTATTACAGCAAGCGGGGATAGATCATTTAGTAATTATTCCTTTTGACCATGACTTTTCCAACCAAAGTGCCGAATCTTATATCAATGATTTCCTATATAAATATTTCAACCCTAAAATAATCATCATCGGTTATGACCACCGATTTGGGAAAGGCAGAGTGGGTAATTTTTCTTTATTAGCAGAGAAAGGAAGGGCATTGGGATTTAAAGTGAAGGAAATATCAGAAGAGCTGTTGAATGAAATTGTAATCAGCTCCACAAAAATCAGAGAATCATTGTTAACCAATCAGATTAAACAGGCAAATGATTGTTTAGGCTACGCTTATTTTTTTGACGGCAAGGTGATTGAAGGCAACAAATTGGGCAGAACAATTGGTTTTCCTACTGCTAATTTGCATATTTCAAATGAGGATAAACTGATTCCGGGGAACGGGGTTTATGCGGTTGAAATTCAAGTAAAAAATTCGGACAACGTCCATCAATCTCCCCCCTTAAAAGGCATGATGAATATTGGCGTTAGACCAACCATAGATGGAAAAAAAAGGGTTATTGAAGTGCATATATTTAATTTTAACCAAGATATTTACGGACAAATATTAACGATTTCAATTCAACATTTTTTAAGGGGGGAAGTGAAATTTAATGGTTTAGATGAATTGAAAAATCAACTTAAAATAGATAAAGAACAAGCGCAGCTATTGTTAGCGTGTTCTTAATACATTATTTTCATCACCATTTCTTTCATTAGTCCGGCATCAGAAGTACCCCCATTGTGCACACCTAAACTTCGTAAATTATACTGGTGCAAAAGCAATAACACTTTTTCTACTCCGGCAAAATCGTATTTACGAGCAGCGGATAAATAATCTTTAACAAAATAAGGATTCACTCCTAATGCAGAAGCTGCTGATCTTTCATCTACCTGTGCCATTCCTTTTAGGATGTATAATTTGCTGAAAAAGTTATATACCGAAGGTAAAACTAATTGAATAGGGCCAGCTTTTGGATTGGCTTCAAAATATTGAATAATGCGTATACTTTTTGAAAGATCCTTTTGTGCAATTGCAGCCTGCAACTCAAATACATTAAATTCTTTGCTCACACCGATAAAACGCTCCACATCTTCTTCCGAAATTGCAGTTTTTCCGGCAAGGTTTAAGGTAAGTTTTTCAATTTCATTTTCAATTCTGCTGAGATCATTTCCGATATGGTCAATCAGGATATGCAAAGCTTTGGGATTAATAGTTAACCCACGCTCCTTAATTAAATTTCCGGCCCAATCTGGCAACTGATTTTCATATA
>CANHJH010000155.1 GCA_947460365.1 Sphingobacteriia bacterium
AATTTTTCTTTTATAATTGCGGCTGTGCCTACTTCTTCACAAACTAAACCTCCCGCAATATTGGCCATTTCAGCAGCAATTCGCATGTTCTTAGTAGCTGCATAAACCAAAGCTGCTACGGCAATTACTGTATCTCCTGCACCGCTTACGTCTGCTATATTTCGTACATGAGTTGGTATAACAACGGATTCTTTATCTTGTTGATAAAACACCCCTTTTTCGGAAAGTGTTATAAAGGAAATTTCATGGTTCAGGTGTTGTTTAAGTGTCTTATGGATCTCATTAAGTGTGGCCAGATTGGTTTGCTCTAACAATAGATTCAATCCCTCTTTTACTTCCTTTAAATTAGGTTTAAAAAGCGTAACTCCTTTGTATGATAAAAAGTTTTTTCGTTTAGGATCAACCGCTGTTATTACCTCATGTTTTGCGCAATATGCGGTGATTTTTTCAATCACTTTTTGAGTAAGCACCCCCTTATTGTAGTCTTCAAAAATCAAAACATTGGGGTGCTCCAAATCAATATATTTTATCACAGCAGATATTAATTCATCCTCTAATGGGCTATCAATATCAGCAGTAATTTCTGCATCAAGCCGCATCATTTGTTGATTGCGACTCATTATCCGCATTTTATTGGTGGTAATTCGTTTGTCGGAAGTGATAATTGAAGATGTATTAATGTTATTTAATTGCATCAGCTGCATCAATTGTTCACCATCTGCATCTTCACCAATTACTGAGATAATCGCTGTTTGAGCGCCCAATGAAGCTGTATTTAAAGCCACATTAGCAGCGCCACCTACCCGGAATTCTCTTTTATTGAAAGCAACCACAGGCACAGGTGCTTCAGGTGAAATTCTGTCTACATGACCAAACCAATAAGTATCTAGCATTACGTCACCAACTATCAATACTTTTTTATTACCAAATCCCTCAAATAATTGATCGAAATTCATTTAGTTACTTTTTGATGTCTTTACTGCTAAAAAGTACAAAGGTATTCCGATTAAGGTAATAATCAAACCCGGCCAGGTAAAATCTGGCTTATAAATAAATAATAATACACAAAAGCTAATACCCATCAATATATAAATAAATGGAAGTATAGGGTATCCAATTGCCTTATAAGGTCGCTCCATGTCAGGTCTTTTTTTACGAAGTATAAAAATCCCGAAAATAGTTAATACATAAAATATGACTACTACAAATGAAACCATATCCAACAAATCGCCGTATTTACCACTTAAACACAACAAAGAAGCCACCACACATTGTGCCCATAAAGCCCACTCAGGAACCGCATTTTTATTCAATTTAGCCGCATTTTTAAAAAACAATCCATCCTGCGCCATTGTATAATATACCCTCGCACCTGCAAGTATTAATCCGTTATTACATCCAAAGGTTGAAATCATAATCATAGCGGCTATTATAAAAGTGCCACTATTTCCAAAAATCGCATTGGAAGCTGTTACGGCTACTCTATCAGAGGCTGCAAAAGCAATATCGTTAAGGGGTAACACGCTTAAATACATCAAATTAGCCGCAACATATATCAGTGTTACAATTAATGTTCCCAAAAATAAACTTAAGCCAATATTTTTTTGGGGATTTTTAATTTCACCCGCAATGAATGTTACGTTATTCCACGCGTCACTGCTAAAGATTGAACCTACCATAGAAGCAGCGATGGCACCCAGGACTCCGGAACCAATAATAGGTGCTATAACCGTCATTGAAAGTCCATCTGCGGCGTTGTCTTTAGATAAATGCTTCATTGACCATGCATCGGCCCAATTGGCATTCCAAATCTCTGATTTAGCTGCTAATATAAACCCAAATACGATCAATCCAAATAAAGAAAGCAACTTGGTGACGGTAAAGATGGTTTGTATGATTTTACCTCCATTTACACCTTTTGTATTGATGTAAGTTAAAAGGATGATGAGGAAGATTGAAACAAACTGAGCTGGATAAATTTTAAATGGTCCAATTAAAAAAAGCACATTAGCCTGGTTCATTTCTAATCCTGGGAAAAAATACGCTGCAAACTTACAAAAAGCTACCCCCACAGCGGCAATCGTACCTGTTTGAATAACTGCAAAAAAACTCCAACCATAAAGGAATCCTGTTAATCGGTTATATGATTCTTTAAGATAAACGTATTGACCACCAGCTTTTGGAAACATTGCACTGAGCTCACCATAACTCAAAGCTGCAGTTAATGTCATAAATCCGGTAATTAACCAAACGACTATTAGCCATCCGGCACTACCAACATTTCTAGTGATATCTGCACTTACAATAAAAATACCGGAGCCAATCATACTTCCGGCAACAATCATGGTTGCATCCAGCAAGCCAAGTGTGGGTTTAAATGTAGTTGTTTCAGTCATAAAAAATTCCCGCTCTTTTTGGAAGCGGGAATGAAGATAATAAATATGGTTGATGATTTATTTTTTTACCGGGTACAACTTATTCAAGCCTTTAACCAGATCTTCCGTAATATTATACGCGCTGTCTTTTAGATACATAAATTCCGGAGCGCTGGAAAATACATAGGCAAACCCTTTGTCTTTGTTATACTCCGTCAAATACTCTTCTATTTTCTTTTTAACATCCTGCAATTTTTTAAAACTTTCATCCTGCATCTCCTGAGCCATCATTTGCTCTTTTCCCTGATAAGTCTTCTGCAATTGCTCTAATTCTTGTTGTTTATTAGCCAATTCTGCTTGTGAGAGTGTTTGAGCAGAACGTTGTAAATCCTGGTATTTATTGGTAAAAACGTTTTTCAACTCATTCAACTGTCTGCTATTAGCCACATCTTTTGCTTGTAATGTGTTTCTGATCTCTTTAAAATATTCAAAATGATTTTGAATAGAGTCAGCTTCAAAGTAAGCAATTCGGAAGCTACCGGCAGGAACAGATTTTGAAGTACCTACTGAAGATCCTCCTTTTTTACCTGAAAATTGAAAATAAAATAAAACAGCAATAGCCAACGCTATCACAACATTAAAAATAAGTGTAGAATTTTTCATTAAATATTTTTTAATTGAATACCCTTTATTCAGTAAAAAAGTAGGAAGTAAACACTTCCTACT
The DNA here is from genome assembly GCA_947460365.1 of Sphingobacteriia bacterium. Taxonomy (GTDB): domain Bacteria; phylum Bacteroidota; class Bacteroidia; order Chitinophagales; family Chitinophagaceae; genus Sediminibacterium. The sequence goes on from CANHJH010000155.1 coordinate 3,102, forward strand.
TTTTATATCTTTCCAAAAACACTATTATTCTTCCTCATCAAAGCTCATCGCTTCTCTGGTGGTAGCAAGAACTTCATATTCTTCTTTGCTTCCAACAATCATGTTCTCGAACTCTTTTTGTCCGGAACCTGCAGGAATTAAGTGACCGGTAATTACGTTTTCTTTCAGACCCATCATAGCATCAGTCTTACCCTGTATAGCAGCCTGACTTAATACTTTTGTGGTTTCCTGGAATGACGCAGCTGAAATCCAGCTTTGTACACCCAATGAAGCTTTCGTAATACCTAACAGCACTGGAGTGGCAGTTGCAGGTTTCGCATCTCTTACCTCTACCAATTGCTTATCACCTCTACGAAGAATTGAATTTTCTTCTCTGTATTCACGAACAGTAACAATTTGACCGGCTCTCATTTTTGTACTTTCGCCAGCGTTGGTTACTACTTTCTTATCGTAAATTCTGTCATTCTCTTCAATAAAATCAAAGCGATCTTCTAAATCCTCCTCTAAGAACTTGGTATCACCCGCATCAACAATCTCCACCTTTTTCATCATCTGGCGAACAATTACTTCAACGTGTTTATCATTGATTTTTACCCCTTGCAAACGGTAAACTTCCTGAATCTCATTTACCACATATTCCTGAACTGCAAATGGACCTTTAATTGCAAGAATATCTGCCGGAGCAATTTGTCCGTCGGACATTGGTGTACCAGCCTTAACGAAGTCGCCATCCTGAACAAGAATCTGACGAGTTAATGGAACCAGGTATTTCTTAACCATTCCGTCACGTGATTCAACAATAATCTCACGATTACCACGCTTCACATTACCAAATGATACCACACCATCAATCTCACAAACAATGGCAGGATTACCCGGATTACGTGCTTCAAATAATTCAGTTACACGAGGAAGACCTCCGGTGATATCTCTTAATTTACCTAAGATACGTGGTATTTTAACCAACACCTGACCAGCTTTTACATCATCACCCTCTTCTACACCTATGTGTGAACCAACAGGTAAGTTGTAAATCTTATTATCTTTTCCTTCAACAATAATGGTAGGGATTTTGGTCTTGTCTTTTGTTTCGATAACTACTTTTTCGCGGTGACCAGTTTGTTCATCCGCCTCATCGCGATAAGTAATACCATCTAAGATGTTTTCGAACTTAATACTACCATTGGTTTCAGCAACTATAACGTTGTTGAATGGATCCCAAGTACAAATAACATCACCCTTTTTAACCTGTGCACCATCTTTTACATTCAAGGTAGCACCATAAGGAACGTTATTCGTAATCATCAGACGATCATTTTTCACATCCATGATTCTCACCTCACCTGTACGACCAATAACTATTTTAGATTTAACACCTTCATTGTTTACAGAATCAACCGTTCTTAATCCATCAAACTGAATAGTACCGTCAAATTTAGCATTTAAGGTAGATTCGATATTGGAAGAGCCCGCAACACCACCCACGTGGAAAGTACGAAGTGTAAGCTGTGTACCCGGTTCCCCAATTGATTGTGCTGCAATAATACCCACTGCATCACCTCTTTGAGTTAAGTACCCAGTAGCTAGGTTTTTACCATAACATTTTACACAAACACCACGCTTGCTTTCACAAGTAAGCACTGAACGAATCTCCACTGTTTCAATACCCACTTCATCAATATATTTAGCTACGTCAGAAGAAATTTCTTCGCCCGCTAATATGATCAACTCTTCTGTTACCGGATGGTAAACATTGTGTAATGAAGTACGGCCTTCAATTCTATCAGCTAATCCTTCAATAATGTCTTCATTATCTTTTAATGCACTGGTAGCATTACCACGAAGTGTTCCACAATCTTCTTCACTAATCACCACATCCTGAGATACGTCAACCAAACGACGAGTTAAGTAACCTGCATCCGCCGTTTTCAAGGCTGTATCCGCAAGACCTTTACGCGCACCGTGGGTAGAGATAAAGTAATCTAATACATTCAATCCTCCTTTAAAGTTAGATAGAATCGGGTTTTCAATTACCTCGCTTCCAGAGCTACCACTCTTACGAGGTTTAGCCATCAATCCACGAATACCTACCAGCTGCTTAACCTGTGTTTTACTACCACGGGCTCCGGAATCCAACATCATGTAAACAGAGTTAAATCCTTGTTTATCTGTTGCCATTTCACGAATAAGGGTTTCGGTGATTTTCATATCCACTCTACCCCATATATCAATTACCTGGTTATAACGCTCGTTATTGGTAATTAATCCCATGTTATAACTTTCCCAAACTTCATCAACTTCAGTCTTTGCACTTTCCAATAACTCATTTCTAAGTTCCGGAACAATTAAGTCATTTACACTGAACGATAATCCACCACGGAATGCCATACGGAAACCGAGTGTTTTAATATCATCTAAGAATTTAGCGGTTTTAGGAACATCGGTAATTTTAATAATATCACCAATGATTTCTCTTAAACTTTTCTTAGTTAATAAAGCGTTTACAAAACCCACTTCAACAGGCACGTGTTGATTAAACAATACACGACCAACGGTTGTTTCAATAAGTTTTTTTACGATATCGCCATTCTTTTCACGAACATTGGTTTTCACCTTGATGTTTGCGTGTAAATCTACCTTGCCTTCATTGTAAGCAATGATCACTTCATCCATACTGTAGAAAGCCATACCCTGACCTCTGATAATTTCAGTTTCAGTCGTTTTCTTTCCTTTAGTAATGTAATACAGTCCCAATACCATGTCCTGAGAAGGAAGGGTAATTGGCGTACCATTTTGTGGATTTAAGATATTGTGAGAAGAAAGCATTAACAATTGTGCTTCCAATATTGCAGCATTGCTTAAAGGTACGTGCACCGCCATCTGGTCACCATCAAAATCCGCATTGAACGAGGAAGTAACCAATGGGTGAAGTTGAATAGCTTTACCTTCTACTAATTTAGGTTGGAAAGCCTGAATAGATAAACGGTGAAGTGTAGGGGCACGATTTAATAAAATCGGATGACCTTTTAATATGTTTTCTAAGATATCCCAAATAACAGCTTCTTTTTTATCTACTAATTTCTTAGCCGATTTTACCGTTTTTACAATACCTCTTTCAATTAATTTTCTGATAACAAATGGCTTGAACAATTCAGCAGCCATGTCTTTTGGTAATCCACACTCATGAATTTTTAATTCAGGGCCTACCACAATTACAGAACGACCGGAATAGTCCACACGCTTACCTAATAAATTCTGACGGAAACGACCTTGCTTACCTTTCAATACATCAGATAAAGATTTCAAAGCACGTCCACCTTCTGCTTTAACCGCATTAGATTTACGAGAGTTATCGAATAATGAATCGATCGCCTCTTGTAACATACGCTTTTCGTTACGTAAGATTACTTCTGGTGCTTTA
>CANHJH010000156.1 GCA_947460365.1 Sphingobacteriia bacterium
AAGCACCCTTGTAAAATTGTATTATGAGCGTATTAAATAGTTTTAGTTTAGCCGGAAAAACGGCACTGGTAACCGGTTGTAATAAAGGGATTGGTTTTGCTATGACGCAAGCACTTGCAGAAGCAGGTGCCAATATTATTGGTGTATCTAGTGGGGGCGATTTTGCAGCAATTGAATCTGCGGTACAATCACTCGGAAAATCATTTACGTATTATCAGGTAGATTTGGGAGACAGAAATCGGTTGTATGAACTGATCCAATCCATTGATAACGTGCAGATAGATATATTGGTTAATAATGCGGGCATCATTAAAAGAGCACCTGCTGTAGAACATTCGGATGAATACTGGGATGCTGTAATGGCTGTAAATTTAGACGCACAATTTATACTCTCCAAAGCCATCGCTAAGAAAATGATGGAGCAAGGTAAAGGAAAAATTATTTTCACTTGTTCATTACTTAGTTTTCAAGGAGGTATTAATGTACCTGGTTATACGGCCGCTAAATCTGCATTGGCAGGATTAGTTAAAGCCTTTGCAAATGAATGGGCATCAAAGGGCGTAAATGTAAATGGTATTGCTCCGGGATATATTGAAACTGATAATACCAAAGCATTGCGAGAAGATGCACAAAGAAACCAGTCGATATTAGAACGCATCCCTGCCAAGCGATGGGGTGTGCCGGATGATTTTAAAGGACCTATTGTTTTTCTTGCATCTCCAGCATCTGATTATATGCATGGAGCAATGTTATTGATAGATGGTGGCTGGATGGCCAGATAAAAAAATGTTATGGAAATAAGATTTGCGCAAAGCCCACAAGAAGTGGCCACTTTACATACTGAATTATTAAGAGACCATTTTTTAATTCAGGATTTGTTTAAAACAGATGCAATTCAATTGACTTATTCTCATTATGATCGAATGATTATTGGTGGAATAATGCCGGTAAAAAAATCGGTGGAATTGAATAACCCCGAAGAATTAAAAGCGAATTATTTTTTAGAGAGAAGAGAAATGGGCATTGCCAATGTAGGTGGTGCCGGTAAAGTAGTGGTAGATGGTGTTGATTATGCCTTATCTAAATTAGATTGCTTATATATTGGAAAGGGTGCTAAAGAAGTTCGTTTTATATCGAATGATCCGGCGCAGCCGGCATTGTATTATCTATTATCTTGTCCCGCGCATCAAACATACCCAACAGCTGTTTGTAAGAAGGAAGCAGCAAGTCCAATAGAATTAGGAGCTGCCAATACCTCTAACAAAAGAACGGTATATAAATATATTCATTTAGAAGGGTTGCAAAGTTGTCAACTGGTAATGGGTATTACTGTTTTGGAAGAAGGATCTGTGTGGAATTCTGTACCACCTCATACCCATACCAGAAGAATGGAAGTATATTTTTATTTTGATGTTCCACAAGAACACAGGGTGTTTCATTTTATGGGAGAGCCACAGGCCACCAAACATATTGTGATGGCCAATCAAGAGGCGGTAATATCTGCACCCTGGAGCACCCATTTTGGATGCGGTACCAGCAATTATGGATTTATTTGGGGCATGTGTGGTGAAAATTTAGTGTATACCGATATGGATCCGGCACCTGTCAATACGTTAAAATAATGAGTAAAAAAGTATTTTGTTTTGGGGAGTTATTGCTTCGGTTCTCACCTGCACTTCAGCAGGAGTGGATCAAAAAAAATACAATGCCTGTATTTGTAGGAGGCGCAGAGTTAAATGTGGCAAAAGCATTGCGTAACTGGAATGTTCCGGTAAAATATGTAACAGCACTACCCAATAATTATTTATCTACAGAAATTATCGCCTCACTAAATGCCGATCATATAGCGGTATCAGATATATTATTGCAAGGCGAAAGAATTGGCACTTATACCTTACCCATGGGTGCAGATTTAAAAAATGCAGGCGTAATTTACGACAGAGCGCATTCAGCATTTGCTTCGTTAACTAAAGGAACCATCAATTGGGACAAGGTATTAGATGGCTACGATTGGTTTCATTTCAGTGCTATTTGTCCCGCATTAAATGAATCCATTGCAGCTGTTTGTGAAGAGGCTTTGCAGGCAGCTACAAAAAAAGGAATGACCATTTCGGTAGACTTAAACTACCGGGCAAAGTTGTGGCAATATGGTAAAAAGCCTGTAGACGTTATGCCGGCACTAGCCAAATATTGCCAGGTAATTATGGGAAATATTTGGAGTGCACATCAGCTATTAGGAACCGGTTTAGATCCATTATTAGAAAGCAATTGCGATAAAAGTTTTTATACCGAACATGCTGCTATAACATCAAAAGAAATAATGAAGAATTTCCCAACCTGTAATGTGGTTGCCAATACTTTTAGATTCTCTGAAGGAGATGCAGTCCGTTATTATGCAACAATAACTACTGGGGATAGTCATGTTGTAGCATTTGAGCAGTTTGTAACATCGGTTGTAGATAGGGTTGGAAGTGGAGATTGCTTTATGGCCGGTTTAATTTATGGTTCATTACAGCAGTGGGATTTACAAACTGTTGTAAATTTTGCATCAAGCGCAGCTTTTGGTAAATTACAGGAAAAAGGCGACAGCACGCAACAGTCAGTAGCACAAATCAACAACAGATTTTAAGAAAATATATTATGCAAAACATAGATACCGTTTCAGCACATATTTTATCGGCAACTATTATTCCATTATTTTATGAAGAGCAGGCGCAGGTTGCAGAAGAAGTGGTAAAAGCCTTGTACAATGGAGGAGTTAGAACGATAGAATTTACCAACAGAGGGGCTAACGCTTTGCCGGTGTTTAAAAAATTGCAAACACTTAAAAGTACCTTGCCCGGTTTATTATTAGGAATAGGAACAATTAAAACAGCAGAGGATGCCAAAAATTATATAGATGCCGGCGCAGATTTTTTAATCAGTCCGGTATTTGATGCATCGGTTGCTGATATCGCTTATTTAAATAAAATATTGTGGATTCCCGGTTGTATGACACCAACCGAAATACATATGGCGCAATCCGCAGGTTGTAATATTATAAAATTGTTTCCGGGAAATATATTGGGTGCAGGATTTATCGAAGCGATTCAACCATTATTTAGTGGAATTCATTTTTTAGTTACTGGGGGAGTAGAAGCCACATCAGAAAATATTGCCATGTGGCTAAAAGCCGGCGCAGCCGGTGTTGGCTTAGGAAGTAAATTGATAACCAAACAAGTATTAGCAGAAAAAAATTATCTACAATTAACCAAAACCACGCAGCAGTTATTAGCGGTTCATCTGGAAAAATAACTGCTATGTGTAGTATTTAATTAGCCATTTAACATCAACCAAAATTGTTATAGAGCATTTAACCTGACTAAAATTACTAAAAACATACGCATGAGAAACGCAGTTGGAAATTATAGATGGTCAATATGTGCATTGGTATTTTTTGCTACCACAATTAATTATCTCGATAGAGCGGTGATAAGCTTATTGAAAAGTACACTTACTGCTGAAATGCATTGGAATGATGGAGACTATGCAAATGTGGAAATTGCTTTTAAAATTTCTTACGCAATAGGCTTGATTTTAGCAGGTAGAATAATCGATAAAATGGGTACGCCAAAAGGATATGCATGGGCAACGGGATTATGGAGTATAGCTGCGGTGGCACATGCATTTGCAAAGTCGGTATTTGGTTTTGGCTTAGCAAGAGCTGCGTTGGGAATAACAGAAGCGGGTAATTTTCCTGCGGCAATTAAAACAGTTGCAGAGTGGTTTCCTAAAAAAGAAAGGGCATTGGCAACAGGTATTTTTAATTCGGGAGCCAATATTGGTGCAATTATTGCGCCATTAACTGTTCCATTTATTGCACTTCATTTTGGCTGGCAATGGGCATTTATAGTAACAGGATTGTTAGGATTTATTTGGTTGTTTTTTTGGATAACTATGTATAAATCGCCCGACAATCATCCAAAACTATCTAAAGAAGAATACAATTATATTAATAGCGATATAGAATCGGTAAATGAATTAAATAATGACGTTCACGTAAAAAAATATAGTTGGATGCAGTTGCTGGGTTTTAAGCAAACCTGGGCATTTGCAATCGGCAAATTATTAACCGATCCTATTTGGTGGTTCTACTTATTTTGGTTACCCGATTTTTTAGAGAGTCAATATCATGTAAAAGGGGCTGCTATGGCCATTCCAGTTGCGGTTGTATATACTATATCTACATTCGGAAGTGTTGGAGGAGGATGGTTGCCATTACAATTGATTAAGCATAATTGGGCAAATTTTAAAGCCCGTAAAACCTCCATGTTATTGTATGCTATATTAGTGTTGCCTATTTTGTTTGCTCAATACTTAGGAAGTATTAATATGTGGTTGGCAGTTAGTGTAATTGGTTTAGCAGCAGCAGCTCATCAGGCATGGAGTGCCAATATATTTACCACAGTAAGCGACATGTTTCCTAAGTCTACTGTAGGGTCTGTAACAGGCATTGGCGGTATGTTTGGTGCTATTGGGGGTATATTTTTATCGTTGTTTGTACAGAAAAATTTGTTTGTGCATTATAGATCTATTGGACAAATTGAAGTAGCCTATTACATTATGTTTTTGGTATGCGGTTTAGCATATATTTCTGCATGGTTAATCATGCATTTTATGGTACCAACTATGAGTAGGATAGATGAGGAACTGTAAATAAATATCATGATTTTTTATTTAACCTGTAAACTTTTTTTTGAGACTAGTCAAACATTATATACTATGCTGCTGTCATTTACTCCGTCTATTACTATTTGCAACCGGTTGCTACCCGGCAGGTAAGTGTATGTTAGCTGGTCTATTAGTTGCGAGCTGATGGAGGCAGGTGTTTTTAACCCATACTGGTTCATGCTCAAGATATTGCCATTGGCATCGTAACTTAAGTTATTAGCTGTATAATCTAGCCCCGAGGAGGTAACAAATTTCCTAATTATAAAATACACGCGCAAACTTATCTATTAATGCCTCAAGTTTAAGTCCTTCAAAATTGGGTTCGCCTTTATTGTCTATTCCATTTTTAGTTAACTCATCGGACAAGTAGTCAAGTATTTTCTCGATTACATCCATTTCTACTTGCAGACTTATTCTAAAATTGTCTTTTATTAACCCGTATTCAATATTAGCTATAATTCTCTTTTCAAGTTGACTGTTAAGAAGATAATTTAGATCGACATTGTCTAAAATAATATTTTTCATCTTATTTTATTTGGGTCATAATATATTCCTTTTGAAATCCCCCTCTTTAAAGCATTATTACCATTACCTATTATGCGTTGTGTATGACCTCTCGCTTTGCCAAAAGTCGTTACTATTTTCCCCTCATTGGTTAATATAACAATTGCTTTCTTTCCAACATACTTAACTGCACCATCATCTTGTACTACTTTTTTCATTGGACTTCTAACTGCATCTAATTTTGCAACAGCACTTACACCTCTTCCTCCATCTCTTCCTAATGATTGGTTAAGACCATGCATAGTATGACCCTGAATTGTATTTTCTGCAGCTTGAGAACTAAGAGTAATTTTACTAGGAGCATTAACTAGAGCACCTGCACCTATAGTTAATCCTATACTTAACACATCATTTGAAAATCCTCCAATTGCCTCTGCTGATTGCTTGGAGACTCCAGCTGTCTGCAAACCGCTACTTACAACTTGTTCAGTAATAGTTTTAGTTTCTGTTCCACCAAACGTTTGTCTTAACCCAGCAGTTAAATTATCTGCCCCATGAATAACTGCAGCTCCTCCAACAACCGCACCTGCTACAGACCAAGATGTAGCAACACCTATAATAGCCCCCGCAGACATTTCTGTTAATCCACCTATTGCTTTTAACCCCCCAACAATTCTAGAACCAATTCCGGGACCTTCTTCGTTAACATCTGGCTCATCTCCCAATGGATCACTAAATCTAATCGGGCTATTATAGTTAGAAGCATAAGGGCTCCACATTTCCATGCTTTCAATCTTCGGATCAATTTGCCACCATCTGCCAATCTGAGGGTCTAAATTTCTAAAAAAGGCATCATATATATTCAGTCCTAAATCTTCATTTAGTTCAATGCCATTGTACTTCTTATCATTCTCTAACTTATACATGGCTTTAACACTTACCCCACTCATGGTGAGTCCGAACGGATAGTAACTCGTTGCATCTATTACCGGTGTTGGCTGTATAGTATCGTCTGTAATAGTCATTCGTACATTACCTAAATGATCTTTCAGGTAATAATCATACACATAATTACTATTGTTACTAACACGTGTTCTTCCTTCTTCGTGTGATATAAAACGTAAGGTATCATTCTCGTACACGATGCTGCCTGCATACAAAGTGGTAGTGGTTTTACTACCCTCCACGGTTTGTTTGCGCAGTTTGTTTCCTACTGCATCGTATGTATAGGTTATGGTTCCTTTACCTGCCACCGTTATTGTTTGGGGTAAATTTAAAATAT
>CANHJH010000157.1 GCA_947460365.1 Sphingobacteriia bacterium
ACCGAAGAAAAATGGTAATTATTTTACCAGCTCATCCACTCGCTTAAATGTGTATCCTTGCTTTTTAAGCAGTTGTATGATTTCGGATAAGTGCTTGTACAACTTATCTTTTCTGCGAGGGTCTGTACCTGCATGCACCAACAATATACTTCCGTTGAATTGATGAGTGTTGTTGGCCAGTGCTTTTATTTTATTCAATAACTCACTGCTACTCCGGTAAGCTTTACCCATTTCGGGCCAGGTATAATCTGCATTGGTAAAGGTACCGGGCGTAAAGCTACACAGCTGCATACCGCGCCAACTAGCCCAAGTAGCCACACTATCATTCCACCATTCATAAGGTGGTATAAAGCAATGCACTTGTTGAGTAACTACTCCTGCATGCTCCATCGCGGATAAATTTTTGTTTAAATCATCCGAAAATTGCTGATAACTAACTAGTAAACTGTCTCGTTGTTTCCAATCGCAATACAACAAATGTGCATCACTATGCGGCCCTAAATAATGTGCATCTTTTTGTAGTTGCTGAATATTTTTTTGATGGGATTTATTTCTGTAAAACCTTCCGGTAAAAAAGAAACCGGCAGCCACTTTTTGTTGCTTTAATATTTTAGTGATTAAAGGCAACCCTTCACCAAATTCATCTGCCGTAAATACCAGCGATACTACTTTGGAGCCTACCGGCATGGCTCGCACAATTGCTCCCTGTTGTTTCTCTACCTTTATATGATTGATTTTAACAGGCATTGGCGCCTTTTTAGCGGAAGCCTGCTGTGCTGCCAATAAATAAATTAAACTGGCAGTACCATCCATGGTGGGCTCATTGGTACTATAATCGCCATAATCATCGTGGTAAACGGCTAAATCGCTTTGAAATGGCGCATACTCATCTTCCGAAAATAGTTTAATGCCAATTAGGTTTTTATAAATACTCGTATATACCGGACCATCTACCAATCCGCCATTAATCGGATAATTTTTTAAATGCGTAAAGGCCGAATGTGGGTCAGCGGGTGAATCACCCAACACCGGCAACCCATATACCATACTGGTTCCCCATGGGTTGCAGCCAAACAACCAATCTATATTGGCTTGCATCAACTCATCAAACCGATGATTGCCGTAAAGCTTGCTATACCAACCACATTGCATGGCAAATGCAACAGTTAAATTATTGCTGCACCAAATAAAAGGGATGCCCCTGTAAAAAGCATTCTTGGAGGCTTTATGCTCAACCAATTCAATGCCTTTTTTATACAACTGAATAACCGTATCGCGCTGCTTGCCAATAAGTTTTTTAGCCAATTCATAATGTCCGATATTAATAAACGGATACCATTGATAATGTGCCGCAGTATCTTTACCTAACCAGGGAGTAAGAGGCTCGCGTTTTGCATAGTCTACTGCTTTTTGCAAACTTGCAATGCCCGCTTCTTCGGCATGCATGGCTTCTGCCAATTCCATATCATCTACCCAATTGTCTTCTGCATAGATATAGGGAGAAAGTACCGAAACGGTTTGAGTAACGCCTTCTTTTCTATAAGCAAAGTCTAAGGCGGTTTTTGCTTTTTCATTATACAGCGCAGCATTTGATGGAATAAGCTTTGCAGCCAATGTAAACGCACTACTAAATTTAGCCGCTGTAGAACTAGTGCCTGTGGTATTGTTTTTAAACTTACCCCTTTGCTGAATTTCACCATCTATATAATAGACCGGACGTTCTAATCCTTTGCCATAATAAGGATCTTCTTTAGGAATGCGCATGCTTTTATGGTCTCTATCATCACCTAACTGATTAAATAACCAATCTTTTTTGGGGTGCATTTTTACCAACCAATCGAGCCCCCATTTTGCTTCATCCAATACATCAGCTTTTCCGTTTTTACCGGCTAAGCCATTCCATTGGTATTGATCGGTAAACACTTTCGGATGGTCTCTATATGCCATCAACAAATGATATACTGCATTGGCCGAGGTACTGCTGTATTGTAAATAATCGCTGGCATCGTGCCATCCACCCGTTGCATTTATATGGGTACTGTCTTTTAGACCGGCAGTGCTACCATACATGGTATAACCATCATGTGTATGACAGCTGTCTTGTAAGAAAGGATTAAAACCGGAACGCTGCTGTCGCATATATTGCAAACAGAAATCTGCTGCACCATCATACACCTGGTTGTTGATATAGAATTTAGGGGAATACGTATTACCAGCTTTTAAATAGTACTTTCCTGGTTTAGTATAAGTAGAAAAGTTTAAGCGGTAGGTTTGCTTAAATGGGCCATATTTTCCAAAGGCTTTTCCAACGCTAGCTGTAAATACCGTTTTGCCGCTTATTGCATCTATTAAATAAAATGATTGGAAGGGTAGATTTGATTTGCTGCCCAATACTGCGTTCTTTTTACTATCGGGCAAATATCCCAGCTGATTAATTCTTATCCAGGTGCTATCGGCAGCTGTTGCCAGTTGCATCAAAACTATTAATATACTCAGTAAAAAAAACCGCTTGTTCATACAATTAATTGTTTACTAAATATACAACCAATATTTGCATTTACTGTGGTCTGGCAATTACTTCATACTGCTATAAATCACCCAACTGAGGGCGCATTACGATGTCTTCTACCACTGCCATGGGTGATAATTTTGCTGCTGCAAAAACCATTTTAGCCACGTCCTCTATTTCCATAATTCTTTTAGGATCAATAGCTACCCCGTCCCAACTGCTGCTTAAAGTGGCACCCGGACAAACAGCGGTGACTTTAATGCCCTTTGGTTTTAATTCTTCTCGGAGGTTTTTACTGAATCCTAATAAAGCAAATTTGCTGATGCTGTAACTACCCCCATTGGCATATGCTTGCAGAGAGGCAATTGAGCAGATATTAAAGATATGGCCTTGGGCTGCTTTGATCATTTCGGGTAACAGCTGTCGGGTTAAATGATATGCACTGTACAAATTCGTTTCCATCATTAATTCCAGGATACCTTCTTCTTCATCATGTATACTGCCCGGAATAAATTGTCCGGCATTATTTACCACAATATCAGGAGTGCCATAATTTAAGCACCATTTAGCAAATTCAATTACAGATAACTTGTCCGACATATCATAAGCCTTTCCTTTAATAGTACTTTGCGGAAAACGCGTCATTAAATCAGATACTGCATCGTACAAGGTTTTTTCACCTCTACTACATAATAGAATAGTATGTCCATCCTGAGCAAATTGTTCTGCAATAGCTTTGCCAATTCCTTTTGATGCGCCTGTTATAATAATATTCATAGAAGTGCTATAATTTATACACGAAGTAACAGATAAAATAGTATAAAAAAGATAATCTCTATTAGCGCTTCATAATTCTTAATTTAGCAAAATGCAATACCAACACTTATTTTTTGATTTAGACCATACGCTGTGGGATTTTGAAACCAATTCTAAACAGGCTATGTACGAAATTTATATCGAAAAAAAATTATCCCAAAAGGGCATCACCGATTTTGATGGTTTTTTTGAAAAATACAACGACCACAATCATCGCTTATGGGACAAATATGCTAAGGGACAAATTAAGCAAGATGAATTACGCTGGAAGCGGATGTGGCTTACTTTGGTAGATTTTAAAATAGCGGATGAACCACTGGCAAGAGCTATGGGAGTTGATTTTATTGAGATTTTGCCCAACAAAAACAACTTGTTTCCTTACACAGTAGAAATTTTGACTTATTTAAAAAATAATAAATATGATTTGCATTTAATTACCAATGGTTTTGAAAAAGTGCAATACAATAAATTGGAGAAAAGCAATATCGGCCATTTTTTTACCGAAGTGATTACCTCGGAAGGTTGTAACAGTTTAAAGCCCAATAAGGAAATTTTTGACCATGCTCTAGCAAAAGCAGGAGCTACAAGAACACAAAGCATAATGATTGGTGATAATATTGAGGCTGATATATTGGGGGGGATGAATGCCGGTTTAGATACGATATTTGTTAACCACATTAATGCTACTACTGATGTGAAACCAACTTACACCATCCGTAAATTAAAAGAATTAGAAGATATACTATAAAAAATGCCCGTTATAAAGTAATTTATAACGGGCATTGATTTTTAAAAAACAAAAGACTAGTTCGTTCCTTTTACTGCTTCTTTTTTCTTGCAGCAATCTTTCATTTCACCTTCTTTCATTTTACAATCTTTCATGTCTTTTTTGTCGGAATCTTTCATGTCTTTCATGCACTCTTTAGATTTAGCGCATTTTTTTCCATGCTTATGATCACCAGCTGCAAAAGCAACACCACTCATAATAAAAGCTGCTGTTGCAAATAAAAATACTTTTTTCATGTGTTTATATTTATTGTTTTTTAATGGTTGCATGTAATTCATCCAATAAACATTTCAGCTGGTAAGCAGCTATTGTTTATAGCTCATTTCATGCTATATTTTAAGCAATTAAAGTTACGCTTCTTATTTTAAATTGTTACGCGGTGAAATTGTTAAATCTTATTTCCAGGTTGCTAAAATCGTTGTTCCACCTTTAACTACCTGATTCAGAGATACATTTATTTCAGTTCCTACGGGCAATAGGATATCTACTCGGCTGCCAAACTTAATAAAACCATATTCATCACACTGTTCAACCTGCTGCCCCACATGGGTATAGTTGCAAATACGCTTAGCTAATGCGCCGGCAATTTGCTTATACAATATTTCACCATGATTGTTTTTAACGGCAATGCTCCAACGCTCATTTTCGGTAGATGATTTTGGATGCCAAGCTACTAAGTATTTTCCTTTATGATATTGATTATAGGTTACTTCGCCACTCATTGGATTGCGGTTAACATGTACGTTAGCCGGACTCATAAATACGCTCACCTGAATTCTTCTATCTTTAAAATACTCTTCGTCGGTAATTTCTTCGATAACTACTACTTTACCATCTGCGGGACAAATGATCTGATTATCGTTGTAAGTAAAGTTGCGTTTGGGTATTCTAAAAAACGAAATGATGAATAAAAACAAGCCAAAAGTTAATATAAACAAGGTGATGGCCAACCACGGTAAGCCTTCTAAAACTTTAAAGGAAATCAAATTAAACACCCCGAAAATAAGGGCTGTAATAGCAATTGATTTATATCCTTCTCTATGTATTGTCATGGTGCATTTATTTAGCACAAATGTAATTCGTAAAAGCAGAAAAAAGTTATAAATAGAGAAATAAAACCAGCCAAACTGCTGTTGTGGCAATTAAAAGCGAATCAAACCGGTCTAAAAATCCACCATGACCGGGCATAATTTGACCACTGTCTTTAACGCCTGCCATCCTTTTCAGTTTACTTTCTAATAGGTCGCCGAGGGTGCCGGTAATTGCGGCAGTAGTAGAAATTAGCAACAGGGTATTGATGTTTAAAGAGGTATATATATAGTTTGCTCCCCATGTAACCACCCCAATTGCAAGAATTGCTCCACCGATAGTGCCTTCCCAGGTTTTTTTAGGAGAAATGGCAGAAAGTGGGGTTTTCCCGATAATAGAGCCCACTAAGTAAGCCATGGTATCATTAATCCAAATAGAAGCGATGATGAGCATGGGTAGCAACCAACCCATTTCGTTATACAGATTTGCCGATTGGCTGTATAAATCTGTCATGAGTACACAGGGTAAAGAAATGTAAACAATACCCAACAGTACATATTTTGCAATAGTTAAAAATGTTTTTAAATAATGGGGATCGATGAGCTTAATGAGTTTAAAATATTCCCACCAACAACCGAACTGAATAATGGTAAATAAAATGAAAAAGCTCCATTGATTATAGAAAATACCAGCAAGCATAACAGCTACAAAAACCAATGCGGTTAATGCTCTTGTCTTTAAAGTTGCCAAATTAAGTGCCATGATAAAATGAATATTGGTTGTTTAAGTACTTAAAAATCACTCACAAATTAAGTTAATTTTTTTCAGCATCTGCTATCAATAGTAATGCGGTTTCTTTTACTGAATCCGGCACGTATAGTTCTATTTCCCCAAAAATAACATAACTGCTGTCTTGCTTATTTAATTGTTGTACAGCAATATTATTTTCTTCGAGCATTCCTTTAATAATACTTGCTTTCGCAATACTACAAGTGGAGAGTACTTTAGTCCATGTGGTCATGTAAAAGATGTTTATACAAAGAAACTAAGATTTATGCGATAGTTGGTAAATAAGTTTGCGGGGTGGGGTGTTAGTTAATTTCAGTGTCACTTTTCCGAATCCAGCCTATCGTAACTTTCCTATCGCCAAAATACCTGAATTGAATCCAATCTCCATTATATGCCAATACTTGTACTTCATCATTTTTAAGGAGGTACTTATTAGTAGGATGATCGGGTGAAGTGTAGACTTGACATTTTTTACTTTGAATTGTTTTAAACATCCTTGTCTTGATATCTTTAATGAATTGTTTTATTTTAAGTGGCGGATTCAATACCCTTTCATGTA
>CANHJH010000158.1 GCA_947460365.1 Sphingobacteriia bacterium
AAATACTTTGTAGCCTTTTTTAACTGCCAACTGCAAAGCATACCCATCTTTTATATTCATTTTTCTGGCATGTACTCCACCAGGTAATACCAGAATGGTTCCATCTGTTAGTACCCCGTCTACATCAAAAATAAATGAAGTTATGTGCTTAAATTTTTCTAACATCTTTATAATTTACACAGTATATGTAGTTTAACAATGGGGCGAAAAATTATAACTATCCCCATTATTTCTGGTTATCGCGCCATTCATACACCCAAGCACTTTGTATCATTTCAAGATGCCCTTCGGTGCTTTGTTCTTTTGTACCATCAAAGTTTGGCACTTCTAAAATCCAATTCAATAAATCGGTAAAACGCACTCGGTAGATTTTCCCTTCATTAAACTCATCGCCAAATCTTTCATATAATTTCATAGCAATATCTTCATGATCGCTCCAGTGAATTGGGGGTTCAAAATGACTCATAATTATTAATTAAAAAGTAAAAATTCAAAAATAAAAAATTCAACATTCAAAATTCAACAAAATTATTCGCCAAGGAACTGCGTTTGATCAGGTAATGTTATGTGAATTTCTCCCGAACCGTTTTGAAGAATACATTGACAACCTAATCTTGAATTAATTCTTGGATTAACGGCTCTATCAATAAAATCTTCTTCTCTATCACTAAGTTCTTCTAAAAACTCTACGCCTTTATCTACATAAAGGTGGCAAGTGCTACAAGCACATACAGCACCACAATTTTGGTGGAGCTCTATGTTGTTATCTAAACACACTTCTAAAAGACTTTGATCCGGAGCAATGTTGTTTAAAACAACCGGCTGCAAATCTTTTTGTTCAAATTTTACATGAATCGAATACATAGCTGTTATTTGAGGTGCAAAAGTATTTGAAAAAAACCAACGAATGGTAAAAGGAAAAGTTTAATCTGTAGCTATTTTATTTAAAAAGGAGTAATTTTTGTCCTAAATCAATAAATATCGAATTAAACAGTTATACTATATTTATATTTGTAAAATGAAGAATACGTTAGCGAAGAGGGTTTTACTTAAGTTTTACAGTACAAAGTTCAACATAATTGGTTTTTTTTCACCTAGTAGAGCTGCTTTTTTAGCATTTAAATTTTTCTCTACCACTAATAAAGTAAGGACTACAAAAAAGATACCAACAACATTTCAAAAAGCAATTAGGGTAAGTTTAAAGGTAAATAATACAACCGTGCGGGGATTTCATTGGAGAAATCCCAACCCTAAAGCAAAGAAGATATTAATTGTGCATGGGTTTAGTAGCAATGTATATAAGTTTGAACCATACGTTTTAGCCTTAAAAAAAGAAGAATTTGAGGTATTGGCTTTTGATGCACCCGGACATGGAATTAGTGATGGCAACGAAATTAACGCATTGATATACAGAGATACTATTTTAGCTATTGAAAAAGAGTTTGGCAGCATATTTGGCATTGTTTCTCATTCCTTGGGTGGATTAGCAGCTTCATTGGCATTAGAACAATTTAGTAATCCGGAAAATAAAAAATTGGTTTTAATTGCTCCAGCAACTGAAACGACCACTACATTAGTGGGGTTTTATGAAATGGTGCCCCTGTCTATAACCGTAAAGAAGGCGTTTGAGGAGTATATCCAACTGTTGGCAGATGAGCCTGTAAGTTTTTATTCTGTAGCCAGAATAGCAAAAAAATCATTGGCACCAACATTATGGTTGCATGATGAAGAAGATTTTATTTGTCCAATTAATGATGTAAACCCAGTTTTAGCTGAAAATTTACCTTTGGTTACTTTTCACATTACCAAGGGACTGGGACATAATTATATATACAAAAATTTAGATACGATTGATCGGGTTGTCAAATTTTTAAGCGACAGAAAATAGTAGATTTTTTGTGGTTTAAAGTAATCGCTTAATATTGCATACTAAAATCTGATCTGATATCTTAATTAATGGGGTTAGATTTTTTGGAGGATAGATTTTAAAAAGTTGAAAAATGCCCGTAAAAACGGGATTGGTCCATGGCAAAAAATTTACTGATTGTTGAGTCGCCTGCTAAAGCAAAAACTATTGAAAAAATTCTTGGAAAGAATTTTGAAGTAAAAAGCTGTTATGGCCATATCAGAGATCTTGAGAAAGATGATATGGGTATAGATTTAAATAATCATTACCAACCCAGATACAAGGTTCCCGATGAAAAAGAGCGGGTGGTAAAGGAATTAAAACAATTGGCTAAAAAAGCAGATGAAGTTTGGTTGGCATCGGATGAGGACCGTGAGGGAGAGAGCATAAGCTGGCATTTGGCAGAGGTATTAGGGTTAGATCCTAATGTAACCAAGCGAATTGTGTTCCATGAAATTACTGCACCTGCTATTAAAAAAGCTGTTGATAACCCCAGAATCATCAATATGAATCTGGTTAATGCTCAACAAGCCAGAA
This sequence comes from Sphingobacteriia bacterium, assembly GCA_947460365.1. Classification (GTDB taxonomy): domain Bacteria; phylum Bacteroidota; class Bacteroidia; order Chitinophagales; family Chitinophagaceae; genus Sediminibacterium. The sequence goes on from CANHJH010000158.1 coordinate 2,444, forward strand.
GGGTTTTAGATAGGCTGGTTGGTTTTGAATTAAGTCCGGTTTTATGGAGAAAGATAGGTATGCAGCGAAGCCTGAGCGCAGGCAGGGTTCAAAGTGTTGCTGTAAGATTAATTGTAGAAAGAGAAAGAGAAATTAATCAGTTCATCTCCGAAAGTTCGTTTAAAATTGAAGGTTTTTTTATTGCCAAAGACATCAATGGCAAATCGGTAATATTTAAGGCAGAAGGCCCCACAAAGCTAAATGGGCAAAAAGATGCACAATCATTTTTAGAAAGTTGCAAGGGCGCAAATTACACCGTAAGCGACATTCAAATAAAGCCAACTAAACGAACGCCGGCTGCTCCTTTTACCACTTCTACCCTACAACAGGAGGCTTCCAGAAAAATGGGATATAGCGTAAGTAAAACCATGTTACTTGCTCAAAAACTATATGAGAGTGGTAAGATTACTTATATGCGTACAGACAGCATCAGTTTAAGTGAAACTGCGCTGGAAGACATCAGCAAAGAGATTTCCAACAGTTATGGCGCAAAATATCATCAGCCCCGAAAATTTAAAAATAAAAACGAGAGTGCACAGGAAGCGCATGAGGCCATCCGACCAACGGATATGTCGAACCACACCGTTACAGATGAAGATACTCGTAGATTATATGAGTTAATTTGGAAAAGAACCATTGCATCGCAAATGACTGATGCTGCATTTGAAAAAACAACTGCTAAAATAAATATCAGTACCAATAAGGAACAATTAACTGCAACTGGTGAAGTAATGCAGTTTGATGGGTTCTTAAAAGTATATATGGAGGGGAAAGATGAGGAAGATGAAGAGCGTACAGAGGGAATGCTGCCTACTATAAAAGTTGGTGAGCAGCTTAATTTTGTTGAAATGCTTGCATCGGAGAAATTTACCCGACCATCTGCCAGATATACGGAAGCCTCATTGGTAAAGAAGTTAGAAGAATTAGGTATTGGACGACCATCTACCTATGCCCCAACTATTTCAACTATTATGAAGCGTAATTATGTTGAAAAAAGAGATAAAGATGGCGTAAAAAGGTCTGCTGCAAAATTTACGTTAACGGCTTCAGATGAGATTGAAAAAGAAATTATTCAAGAGCATACCGGTGCAGAAAAAAATAAGATGTTCCCTACCGATTTGGGGATGGTGGTTACCGACTTTTTAAAACAGCATTTTAATAAGGTGATGGATTTTGGTTTTACAGCCAAGATTGAACAAGAATTTGATGAGATTGCTGACGGGAAATTAAAGTGGAGTAACATGATTGATGGTTTCTATAAACCATTTCATGAAACGATAGAACACACCCTTGAAACAGCTGAACGTGCCAAGGGAGAAAGAGAACTGGGCACAGATGCGGAAACCGGAAAAAGAGTGATTGCCAGAATGGGTCGCTATGGCCCGATGGTACAAATTGGTGATACTGCCGATGAGCAAGAAAAGCCAAGATTTGCCAAGCTTAAACAATCGCAAAGCATAGAAACCATTACGATGGAAGAAGCCATGCAATTATTTAGCTTGCCCAGAACAATTGGTGAATATGAGGGTATGGAACTTTCCGTAAATGTTGGAAGATTTGGCCCTTACATTAAGTTGGGAGAGCAATTTATTTCGATTCCAAAGGGGGAAGATTTGCATGAAATGGAATTATCAAGAGCTATTGAGCTGATCAAAGAAAAACAACAGGCAGACGCTCCTATTGGCTTTTATGATGAATTACCGGTAACCAAAGGAAAAGGACGCTTTGGTCCATTTATAAAATGGAATGATTTATACATCAATATCCCTAGAGCCTATAATTTCGATACGCTTTCGCAACAGGATATTAACGAATTGATTGAAAAGAAGGTTGCAAAAGAAGCCAATCGTTTCATTCAACAATGGCCGGCAGAGAAGATATCCATAGAAAACGGGCGCTGGGGACCATTTATTCGATTCCAAAAGAAAATGTTGAAACTAACCGGCAGGCAGGCAGACGGCACCAAACATACCCCGGAAAGTGCGGCAATCATTGAGTTAGATGCGATAAAACAGATGATTGAAGAGCAAGTGCCTGGAGCATTTAGCAAAAAAAATAAAGTAGCACCCAAAAAAGCCGCAAAAACTGCTACAAAAAAAGCCGCTCCTAAAAAGGCAGCCAAGAAAGCCGCCAAGAAAAAATAATTAAAATACCTTCATAAAAAATCCGGTTTCTGGTAAAATATTTTACCTGAAACCGGATTGGTATTTTGTAGATACAGGACTAAGCCCTACCCATATCTCTTAAAAATCTTACATGCGCCCCAACGGCCTGAATCATGGTTGGATACTCAATATAATTGAGTTGATATTCCTTACATACGTTTCTCACGATATTACTGATTTGCGGATAATGAACGTGTGAAATTTTAGGGAACAAGTGGTGTTCAATCTGAAAATTTAATCCCCCCACTAACCAACTGATTAATTTATTGTTTGTGGCAAAATTTGCAGTTGTTTTAATTTGGTGCTTGGCAAATTCTTCTGGCAACAAATGAGTTTCTACATTCGCTACAGGGAATTCAGCGTGCTCTACGGTATGTGCTAATTGAAATACAATGCTTAATACAAAGCCTGCAAATAAGCCCATAATTGAAAAACCTATAGCCCAATTTGCCCAGCCTACAATTGCTACAGGTATTACAATAAATACAGCTGCGTGGTATATTTTAACACCCCAAAATTCAATATGATCTGCAATGCTCATTTTCTTAAGCGGAACATTGCCTATTTTTTGAGAAAAATATTTCTTATAGTCGGTGAAGAATATCCAGAAAAGGTATAACAACATGTATAAAAACCAAAAATAAACATGTTGAAACTTGTGGGCGATATAGCGTTTTTGAGTTGGTGCCATTCTCATTAAAGCCCCAACTGCAATATCATCATCTACTCCATCTACATTGGTAAAACTGTGATGAATCATATTATGCTTCATATTCCACATAAAATGATTAGCGCCTAATAAACTTATAGAGGATGCCGCTACTCTGTTCAGCAATTTGCTTTTACTGAAACTACCATGACTACCGTCATGCATTACATTAAAGCCAATTGCAGCAACTAGGCCGCCTAATATTAAACACTCGGTAAGTGCCAAATACCAATTAGGGGTAAAAAACACTAGATGTGTATATACTGCTACAAAAGCGCAAAGCAAAATAATTGCTTTAGAAAACAATGTAGGATTACCTGTAGCACTTATTCCTTTTTCATCGAAGTAAGCCTGTACTCTTTGTTTTAAAACTAAATGGAGTGGAGGGTTAACATGAGGAAATTTTGGGGTAACAAATTCTGTCATCGCTAGATTTTATGTACTTGCAAGATAAGTAATATCAACTATTTATAGTTGTTAAATTAGTTTTTTTACTAACTAAACCCAGGGAACGTTAATATGTTAAATTTATTTTGCTCATAAATGTCTATATATCCACAGGGATAGGATAAGTATATCTTGCTTATTCAGCAAAAATCAAGTTAGTTTGGGTCTACAATTATCGTATGTTATGCAGGAAACTAATGTATTAAAGGCTCTTTTTACACTGATAGATGACCCCGACGAAGAAATTTATACCACCATTTCTGAGCGGATTGTTTCCTATGGCAAACCTATTATCCCCAATCTGGAATATTTATGGGAAACTACCCCGAATGAAGATATTCAAAATAGAATTGAGCGGATTATTCACCGATTACATTTTTCGGACTTATTAGAAAATTTTATTGAGTGGAAAAATAGTGCGCATAATGATTTGCTATTTGGCGCATTGCTCATTTCAAAGTTTCAATATCCCGATTTACAAACTACCCCGGTCATACAAGAAATTGAAAAAATCAAAAGAAATGTATGGCTGGAATTAAACAGCTATTTAACTCCACTGGAAGAAGCCAATGTTTTATATAACATTATCTTTAACTATTACAAATTAAAAGGCAA
>CANHJH010000159.1 GCA_947460365.1 Sphingobacteriia bacterium
AATAATACAATAAAAAAATGGAAGCCAAACAACCCAAAAACATATTTGTAGAAGGAGCTATATCAGCTGCTTTTATTGCAGATAGTATTGCTAAACATGCCACTAAAAGAGAAATAGGGGCACATAATATTTTTTTAGGTCAAGTGCGCGCAGACCAAATAGGCGACAAAACGATAGTAGCTATTGAATATACCAGTTATATAGAAATGGCGTTAGAAAAAATGCATGAAATAAGGGAAGCTATATTCAAAAAATACCCGTTAACCTGCATGCATATTTACCATAGTTTAGGAGCGGTAAAGACCGGAGAAATATGTTTATTTGTATTTACCTCTTCTAAACATCGAAAAGCTGCAATAGATGCATGCACGGAATGTGTAGAAAGTATCAAAGCAGAATTACCTGTTTGGGGAAAAGAGATATTTGATTCAGACAGTTATCAATGGAAAATAAATAATTAAGCCACAAAAAAACAACCATGGTTAATATTACCCATAAATCATCTACTTTAAGAATTGCGATTGCAACAGGAATCGTGAAAGTGTCTAAGCACGAAACAATTGATGCCATCAAAAACCGAAAAGTACCCAAAGGAGATATTTTTGAATTCAGCAGGGCTGCAGGATTATTAGCTTGTAAAAAAACGTATGAAGTAATACCCGATTGTCATCCATTACCTGTAGAGTTTACCTCCATAACATATGAAATCAACGAATTAGAAATTACCATTCGAGTAGAAGTGCATACCGTATACAAAACAGGGGTAGAGGTTGAAGCGATGCATGGAGTGGCGGTGACTGCTTTAACGATGTATGATATGTTAAAGCCCATCGATCAGCAGGTAGAAATATTAAACATAAAGCTTCTAGAAAAAAAAGGGGGTAAAACAGATATAAAGTATGCATATCCTGAAAATATTCATATAGCTGTTATCACCTGTAGTGATAGCATAAGTAAAGGAATTGGTGACGATAAGAGTGGTGCAATAATTATTGAAAATTTAAAGAAGCATCATTTAATGGTGGCTTGTCAAAAAGTAATTGCCGATGATTTTGAAACCATTCAGCATGCGGTTAAACAATTAGTAGCAGATGAATATCAATTAATAATTTTCACTGGTGGAACAGGCTTGTCGCCGAGAGATGTCACCCCAGATGCTATAAAACCTTTAATTGATAGAGAGGTGCCCGGTGTAATGGAAGCTGCAAGAGCTTATGGACAACAAAGAACTCCATACGCTATGTTAAGTAGGGGTATTGCAGGTTTTATTGGCAACAGTTTAGTGATTACTTTGCCGGGTTCACCTAAGGGAGCAGCAGAAAGCATGCAAGCTATTTTTCCTTATATATTGCATATATTTAAGGTTAAAGAAGGAGTAAAGCATGATTAAGTTAGTTGGGAGATACATGTTAATTTATAAAAATATCCACATGAAAATTTTAAAAACTATTGCATGTTTTATATGTTGTTATGCTTTTATAATTAATTGCTCCGCACAATCAAAAAGAGACTTGCTTATTAATTCTTGTACAAAAGAAATGCTGCAAACGAATTTGATGGCAGGTGTTAATTGGGTTGGCTTTCATTCTTACAAAGACCGAACTTATTGGGCAAGCTTACCTGCTGTTTACCAAAAACAATTAACCAAAGATGCCGAAAAACAATTAAAGTATGTTTGGCAAGTGGTACCTGCATCTACTTATTTGGAGTATACCAGATCGGGTAATAGACAAGTAATGCAAAAAATATACAATGCCAATACCAAAGCATTGGAAAGTTTGGTATTAGGTGAGTTGGTTGATGGGAAAGGTCGTTTTATTAATCAGATTATTGATGGGGTATGGACTATTTGTGAAATGTCTACATGGGCACTCTCTGCACATTTAAGTGCTCAAAAAGCTGGTCTTGGTCTCCCTGATATTCAGGAACCTATTCTCGATTTAGGTGTGGGTAATACTGCAGCGTTATTGGCATGGACACATTTCTTTTTTAAAGAGCAATTTCAAATGGTTAATCCACTTATTACCAAAAGAATTGAACATGAAATTCAATATCGTGTTTTACAGCCGTATTATCAGCGAAAAGATTTTTGGTGGATGGCCTTCGAAAAAGATGATTTCGTTAATAACTGGAACGTATGGGTCAACTATAATGTATTGAATTGTATTTTATTGATAGAAAGGGATGAAAACAAGCGTGTAGAAGGCGTTTATAAATCGATGCAATCGGTAGATAAATTCATTAATTATTACAAAGATGATGGAGCTTGTGAAGAAGGACCTGCTTATTGGAGTAGTGCCGGGGGTATGCTATTTCAATATCTTGATTTGTTAAGTATGGCCACCAATAAAAAAATTGATATTTATCAACATCCACTCATTAAAAATATTGGAGCATATATCTGTAATGCCTTTATTAGTCAACCTTACTATATCAACTTTGCTGATGCTTCCGCAAAGCTCAATCCCGATGCTGGCTTGATTTATAGGTACGGAAAAGCCATCAGCGATACAAAGATGATGGGCTTTGGGAGTTACCTGGCAAATATGGAAAAGTGGCATACTAAAGTACCTCAAGCAAATCTCGAAAACACTATGGCTGATTTAGCCATTGCATCAGAGATAGCTCTTTATCCTTCTCGGCAACCTTTTGTTAAAACCAGTTGGATGGCTGAAACTGAAATTGCATTAGCTCGAGATAATGATACTTCCTCTGCAGGTTTTTACTTTGCAGCAAAAGGCGGACATAATAGAGAAAGCCATAATCACAACGATGTAGGTAATTTTATCCTTTACTATAATGGTCAACCTATATTAATTGATATTGGTGCAGAAACCTATACCAGACAAACTTTTGGCCCTGAACGATACAGTATTTGGGCTATGCGATCTGCTTACCATAATCTCCCCGTAATTAATGGAATTGAACAACAGGATGGAATACAGTACAGAGGAAAAAATGCATCCTTTACTGCTGATACCAAGAAAGCTATATTTTCTCTGGATATTGCCGGTGCTTATCCTAATAGTGCACTTGTAGATAAGTGGTCAAGGAAATATCAACTTAATTTTAATCAATCTTTTGAAATAAAGGATGATTACAGGCTCAAACAAAATGATGGGAATACAGTACTCAATTTCATGACTCCTTGTACACCAACTTTATCTGCTCCCGGAAAGGTTCAATTGTCTTCTACCTCAGGCGTTCAATTAAATGTAATATATAATAGTAAGCTTGCAGAATTAATTATGGAGCCAATTACAGTTACTGATGAAAGATTGTTGCAAAATTGGCCGGCTCAATTATATCGACTTACTTTTAAATTAAAATCAAAGGAAACATCAGGCACCAACTCCATTCTTGTTGAAAATAGTGCGCTAAATTAATGGCTGCAGGTTGAACTAAGAGGGGCTTCCTTCATTCAAGTTCACCCTGAAACATCCTCTTGTATATTAAAATAAATAAATATAATGATTGGTTGTTCCGTAGATGTTAAAAATTGCAAAAATTATTTTATATTGAAGTTCAATTAAGACTACAAACAAAAACCTAACGATTATGTCAAAAAACATTCAACACAACAAACTATTTGTTGCCAGCTGTCTGGCGCTTTTAGTTACTTCACTTTCTTTTGGAATACGTGCCGGAGTTTTAAACCAGCAGGGGATTGATTTTAACTTAACTTCTGCCCAGCTTGGCACTATTGCAGCTACTGCATTTTGGGGTTTCCCATTGGCTATGTTGGTCGGTGGTATAATTGTAGATATTATAGGTATGAAGCGATTACTGGTATTGGCATTTGCTTTTCACTTGGTAGGTATTGTATTAACTATCTACGCCACCGGTTACTGGAGTTTATTTTTCTCTACACTGTTAATTGGTATTGCAAACGGAACAGTAGAAGCTGCTTGTAATCCATTGGTTACTGCTTTGTACCCCGATAATAAAACAACTAAACTCAATCACTTTCATTTGTGGTTCCCCGGTGGTATAGTAATTGGTACTTTAGTGGTCTTCTTATTCAATAAATTAGGGTTAAGCACACAAATGCAAGTCGGTGTAATGCTTATTCCAACTGTGTTATATGGTTACCTTTTTTCTAAATTAGATTTCCCTGTAACAGAGCGTGTTTCAAGTGGAGTAACTTCTGGAGAAATGTATAAATCATTATTAAACCCGTTGTTTATTTTTATGATCATCTGTATGTTCGGAACTGCAATAACTGAATTGTTTACCGGACAGTGGATCGATATCTTATTGAAAAATGTAAGTGATAATGCTATATTATTATTAACAATAGAAACTGGTATTATGGTTATTGGCCGTGGATTTGCTGGGCCGGTTGTTAAGCAATTCTCTCCTCAGGGGGTGTTGTTGATTTCTGCCGTATTAGCTGCCGTAGGCTTATATTTATTAGGTCACACTAGCGGAAATATGTTGTTTGTTGGTGCAATTATCTTTGGAATTGGTGTTTGTTATTTCTGGCCAACTATGATTGGTTTTGTTGCAGAAAATTTACCAAAGACCGGAGCGGTTGGATTGAATTTAATGGGTGGCGCAGGCATGTTTGCCGTATCTGTTTATATGATTTTTATGAGTGATTTTTATGAAAAATTAGTTGCCGCAAACATTCCGCAAAACACTGCTGCTGCTGATTTGGCAAACGTTACCAATGAAGCCAAAAAATTAGCTGGCCCCGAAGTAATTAATGCTACATTAATGATTCCATTAGTGCTTGTTGTTGCATTTGCCGGCTTAAACTGGTACATGAAGAATAAAAAACAACCCGAACCGGTTGTATAATCTACTAAATGAAATAAATAAAAACCTTGCATGTACATGCAAGGTTTTTTAATAACAAATGAATGGTTTAAATTCAACAATCAAATTTCTTATATGCAAAGCATTTATAAACAGTTTTTATTAAGCCTTTACTTTATTTGCTTACTTAATGCAACAGTCGCTTTTTCTCAGCCTGATAAAGCTGCTATGGGCATTGAAAACATTATGCAAGCGTCTCCTGTTATGGGCTTGTCTGTTGCTGTGGTTAAAGACAACCAAATTGTATATACACAGTCATTTGGTTTAAAAAATAAAGAAAACAATACCCCACTTACCAATGATTGCATTTTCAGAATAGCCTCTATTTCTAAATCTTTTTCTGCAACATCTATTCTTCAATTAGTGGAAGCAAATAAACTTTCATTAGACCAGGATGTAAGTGAATTAATTGGCTTTAAAGTAAGAAATCCAAAGTTCCCTGAAACTATCATTACGCTTCGGTTAATGATGTCTCATTTATCTTCTTTAAATGACAGTCAGGGTTATTTTTTATTAGACGCCATTAACCCCGATAAAAATCCCAATTGGGCTAAGTGTTACAGTGATTATGAACCGGGTAAAGGATATGCATATTGTAATTTGAATTTCAATATGGTAGGAACAATCATCGAAAAAATATCCGGTGAACGATTTGATCAATATGTAAAAAAACACATATTAGATCCCTTAAACCTTTATGGAGGGTATTATGTAGACGGACTCGATCAATCACGCATGGCATCGCTATACGAGTATAATGTTGATTCCGCTAAATTTATACTTTCTACAAATGCCTATGCACAACGTTCTGCAGAAATTGCCAATTATACAATGGGTTATAGCACACCTGTATTTTCTCCTACCGGAGGAATGAAAATATCGGCTACCGATTTGGCAAAGTACATGATGATGCACATGAATAAAGGCAAATACAATGGGAAACGAATCATTTCTAAAAAAAGTTCCACATTAATGCAAACACCAATGTCTAGTGAAGAAGGATATGGTTTTGCAATTGAAACTACCTCTAAAATGGTTCCCGGAATTACACTCAAGGGACATACCGGTTCTGCTTATGGCTTATACAGTGCCATGTTTTTTGATCCAAAGAAAAAGTTTGGAATAGTAGTAATTTGTAACGGCTGTCATCCCGCCTATACAGAAGGATACAATGCTGTACTTAGAAAGACAGTTAATTGTTTATATGAAAACCTAATTGTAAATTAAACTATAAAAACTTGAGTGCTTCTTCTAAATTTGTTAAAAGATCCGCTACACTTGCTAGGAATAAAAAAACGATGTTATTAATTTACTAAAAAGTGTACAATCCTACAGCTATTTCCGATGCTTTTTATATTTTTTTGCGAACTGATTTTAATGGTTAACGTATGATTCTTATCTTTTAAATCATCTGCTAATATAATGTACCAGGGCAGATGGAGTGAGCTGCTCCACTGCGTGAACAGATCAACAGGCGGGTATTCTTTTCC
>CANHJH010000160.1 GCA_947460365.1 Sphingobacteriia bacterium
TATTAATTTCTAAAATTTCAGCAATTTGAAACAAGCGGTTTAGTGGGATGTTGATGCTGTTGCGTTCTATTTTTGAGTAGGCACTTGTGGTCATCCCCAGTTCTTCGGACATATTGGCTTGGGTAAGTTTTTTGTTTTCTCTGATTGCCCGTATGCGTTCTCCTACCTGATTTATCACTCTTCTAATTTCCTAATAATCAAAATTTTCATGTCTAAATATGAAACTGTTGTCTTATTAAGACATATTTTGTAAAATTGTATTACAGTAGCACGATAAAATAATAGGATAGGCTCAATAAAGCAATGTTTTGCCTTCAAACTGTAGCGTTTTTCTTGATGCTTGTTGTAAGAAAGCGGAAGCCGAAAGGCTGATCGAGTAGTGAATTTTTTTTTAAATCAGTTAATTATGAAAGTAAAAATTAGCCTAATGCATTATCTTAAGATAAATAAAATTAATTTTATATTTATTTTAAGTTTCTTGTTTTTTCGTATGTTTTCGCAAAGCAATGATAAAAACATGTTAATAAATGCTGCTTGTAATAATATCGATTTTGAAACTGGTAATGCAAGTGGTTGGAGTTTTAAAGAAGCATTGAAATCAAATCCAATAACAGGTAGTTGGGTAAATTCCTCTAAATATAAAGTTGTAGGTTCGGGACAAGATGCTGTTATAACTACTTTATCTAAAGTGCCACAGGATGGAGGTGCTTATGCATTAATGCTTGGAGATAGTTCTAAGGCTGATGGGCAAGTTGTGCGAGCGTATCAAAATTTTAGTGTAACACCTTCTAATTCTATATTAATATTACGCTATGCTTTTGTGCTTGAAACTGAGCAAAATAATACTTTTGGTGTTATTCATCCATGCAATGCTCAGCCATATTTTGAGACTAATATTGTTGATAATTTTGGCAATCGGATACCTTGTAGTGATTATGTAACGATTGCACCATCACCAAGTTGTAATATTCCTCAGGATCCAAATTTTAAACGTTGGGAAACAAGCAAATATTTTTATAGAGATTGGGAAACTAAAAAAATTGATTTAAGTTCGTATGTAGGAAAAACGATAACAATAGAAATTTTGGTAGCTGATTGCAATAAATCATCACATACTGTTAGTACACCTCATGCAGGTTGGGCATATATTGATTTTTCTTGTCAATCTGCTAATTCTTTGAATTTAATTTTAAACGGAAAAGATTTACCTTATGGGCAGAGGCATGTTGCTTTGTCAAATACATGTAATGATATGCTGTGTGCACCTAATGGTTTCTCATCTTATACATGGTCGCAGGCAGGAGGTGGAGGAATTACTGGACAAATAGGGCAGTGTATTAATGTTACTGAGGCGGGTACATATTCTGTTAGTGTAGATTGTTTTCAACCATTGGTAGCAACCTTCAGCGCACCTATTCGTAGTATTACACCATCTTCTTCTGTTAATTTATGTTCAGGAGGTTCCGTTGTTCTTAATACAGATGCGGGATTAAATAATATATATCAATGGTTCAAAAATGGTAGCGCAATATCAAACGCTACCTCGAGTACTTTTCAAGCTACTCAAACGGGAACATATACAGTAAAAGTGAAGGATGGTAATTGTATCTCTTTTAGTCAAGGTTTGGCTGTTACTTTAAATGACATTGCTAAAAATAGTCCCTGTGATTGTTCTAAAGTAAATGATTGTTTCAATCCCTGTCCCGCTTCTCCTTTATTTTCGTCACTTCAAGATGCTATAGATTCACCTCTAAATGAGACCTTGTTTTCTCCTCCTCTATCTTTTTCATCTACCTGCCAAACGTATACTTTTTGTACAAGGCTAACGGTACCAATGAATCTTAGTTCGATAGGTTTATTAAACTATACAACTCTTGTTTCATCTATTAACAATCAAAAAATAGGAATAAAAAGAATAGCTTGGTCAGCGTATGATATTAACGGATGTTCAAATCCAATTCCCGGGGTTATTAAATCTATTAATACCACAGATACTGTTTCAGGTAAAATAGGTGGAGCAGCTGAATTTGACGTAATAGGTGGTAATACCTATAAATTTTGTGTGGCGATTCAAGCCACAAATAATGTGCAGAATGCAGAAATATTATCAACAGAATTATATCTCTATAAAACATCATTAAACTCGCCTACTGTAAATACTAGCTATTTTCCGGCAAGTATTGTACCGATAAGTACAACTGTAACTAGCCAAGTGCCATCAAAAATAAGTTATCAGGGTATCGTACGAAATAATTCTAATACTTTGTTAGTTAATGCCTTAGTAGGAATGCGAGTTAGTATTTTAAAAGAATCTGAAAATGGTATTTTGGTATATGAGGAAATTCAAACTTCAAGTACTAACGGTAATGGAATAATAAATATTCAAATAGGCGCAGGTTCTGCTGTAACGGGTTCTTTTTCTAATATCGATTGGTCTTCGGGACCTTATTTTATTAAAACAGAAATTGATATGGATGGAGGTAGAAATTACACCATTAATGGTGTTTCTCAACTATTAAGTGTTCCGTTTGCCTTTAATGCTAACAATGGTTTTGAAAGTATTAATTCATCTGGTGATTTAGTATTGTCGAGTGGTCGGGTGATAAAAAAAATAACCTCTAGTGTTATTAACTCAACCGTTAGCTCAAATCCTATAAGTGTGCCAAATAAAATAAGTTATCAGGCAGTTGTGCGAAATAATACTAATAATTTATTAATAAATTCAATTGTTGGTATTCGCATTAGTATTCTTCAAAAATTGCCTAGTGGTGTAGCTTTGTATATTGAAACTCATATACCTACAACAGATTCAAATGGAGTAGTAATTTTTGAAATAGGTGGTGGATCTGTTGTTAATGGCACTTTTAGTGCAATAAATTGGTCGGATGGCCCATATTTTATTAAAATAGAAACCGATATTCAAGGTGGTACAAATTATGATTTAATAGGAGTTAGTCAATTTATAAGCGTACCATATGCCGTAAATGCCAATAACGGATTTGAACGTGTTTCTTTAGCAGGAGACTCTTTATTATTAACCAATGGGAAAGCTATAATTATACCAGGTATTAGCGCTAAAAATCAACCACACCCAATTACTGGTAACGGAGCAGTTCTTACTGATATAGATGGTAATAATTACAAAACTATATATATTGGGGGGCAGTTATGGATGGCTGAAAATTTACGAACAGGAAAATATGTTAACGGTGACTATATTTTAAATGAAACTGATGCATTAAAATGGAGAAATTTGTCGGTAGGTGCTTGGTCTCATTATAATAATAATGGGCAGTATGAAAATACGTACGGTAAGCTCTATAATTGGTATGCGGTTGTAGATTCTCGTAAATTATGTCCCATAGGTTGGCATGTGCCAACAGATGATGATTGGACAACATTAATTAATTATTTGGGAGGTGAACATGTGGCGGGTGGGAAATTGAAGAGTACTGATACTCAGTATTGGCAAGCCCCAAATACAGGTGCTACTAATGAAAGTGGGTTTTCTGCCTTGCCAGGAGCTTATCGTAGTAGTTATGGGAATTTTTATGATATTGGGCTACTTGCTAATTGGTGGAGTTCTACAAGTGAGTTTCAGACTTTGTATTACAATTTTAAGTCAGTAGATAAAATCAAATCTTCTAATGTTGGTGTTTCTGTTCGTTGTGTTAAAGATTAAGAGATTGAAACATTAAAATGTAAAAACTTGAAATTATGAAACGATTATTTATACTTTTTGTCGGTTTAGTGGTAGTAATGAATGTTTTAGCTCAAACATATTCTACAATAAGTTATCAGATTGTTATTCGCAAACAGTCGAATTCAATAGTAAGTAATGCAAAGGTTGGGATGCGCATAAGCATTTTACAAGGCAATTATAATGGAAGTGTTGTGTATGCCGAAACACAAAATCCCATGACTAATATAAATGGTTTAATAACCATTGAAATAGGCTTAGGTACTGTAATGAGTGGAACATTTACATCCATTAATTGGGCTAACGGCCCGTACTTTGTAAAAACAGAAACTGATCCAAATGGATCCTCTAACTATGAAGTTACAAGCGTATATCAATTATTGAGTGTGCCTTATGCATTGTCTGCAAGCAACGGTGTCAAGAGAGTTTCTTTGAGTGGAGATTCTTTGATATTAGTAAATGGTAAGTATATTATTTTTCCTGGTATTAGTTCAAAAAATTTGCCACAACCACCTTTTAGTAATGGGCCAAATATAACAGATGTTGACGGAAATACTTATAACACCATTACCATAGGCAATCAAACTTGGATGGCAGAAAACTTGCGCAGTAGCAAATACAGCGATGGAACAGGCATCCATTTGGTTACTTCAGCTACAAGTTGGTCGACAGGTACTACACCAAAAATGTGCTGGTATAATAATGATTTGGCAATTTATACTACTAATAAATATGGAGCTTTATACAATTGGTATGCAGTAAGCCCTACTACTAATGGCAATAAAAATCTTTGCCCTAGCGGCTGGCATGCACCTACCGATGCCGAATGGGCAATTTTGATTAATTATTTAGGTGGAGAGAGTGTAGCAGGTGGCAAAATGAAAAATATATCTACTTGGTATTGTCCAAATATTGGCGCTACCAACGAGAGCGGCTTTTCAGGTCATCCGGGCGGTTACCGAACCAGCAGTGGAACATTCAACTTCATTGGTACGAACGGTAACTGGTGGAGTTCTTCGGAGGACGATCCAAACGGTGCCTGGAGCCGCAACCTGCATCACGACGGTGGCAATGTGCTGAGGAACGACGGCGATAAGGTGAATGGGTTCTCTGTGCGTTGCCTCAAGGATTAAACCCCACCCAACCTCCCAAAAAGGGAGGAGAATCATTGGTTTTGGGCGTAGCCCCAATAAATTTTTAAAGAACCAAAACATAAACATAAAAAACGATGATGAACTATAAAATAAACCCCATTGTATTACTTGTTACAAGTGTATGTATGGGTGGCTTGTTACAAGCCCAGCAATCTGTAAATGCCGGTGGGGGTAATGCCACTGGCAGTGGAGGCAGTGTGGCCTATAGCATAGGGCAGGTGTTCTATAACACACATACAAGCCAAACCGGCTTGCTAGCGCAAGGTGTGCAGCAGGCTTTTGAAATTTCAGTAATTACTTTATCCAAAGAAAGCACTCCTATCTCATTACAAGTTTTAGCTTACCCCAACCCTACAGCAGAAACGCTTACGCTGCAAGTGAGCCATGACCAAGATAAAAACAGAAGCTATCAGTTAGTAGATGTAACAGGCAGAGTATTGGAAACTAATACTATTAAAGCTTCCAAAACATCCATTTTAATGTCTCACTTTTCTAATGCTACCTATTTTTTAAAAGTATTGGAAGACACTAAAGAACTTCAAACTTTTAAAATTATTAAACATCAATAAATTTCAATATTTTAATTTTAAATCAACCTAAAATCGAATATATCAATCATGAAAAAAATCACTACAATCATTACTTGTTCCCTGTTATCATTTTCGGGTAGTCTGTTTTCGCAGACAGAAACATCTACTTACAACGGATATGTAGAGTTGGGAGTTCAGCAGGCTTTAACATCAAAATCAAATGCCATTTCGGGCTTTAGAGGTGCTTATAACTCTGTATTTAAAAACAAATACCTAATAGGAGCCAATGTGATTGGCGGTTTCGAAACCAACTATGCTAATCGTCCGCATCCCAATCATATCAATAACCATTTAGGATATTATGCCAATGCGGGCTACAGAAATCAACTATCAAATAATTTGTATTTAACACCATCTATTGGTTTTGGTTACAGCCAATACACACTCACTGATTTTTCTATCGAGTCTGTACAATCTTCAAAATCAAAGTATAGCCCTATTTACGATGATCAATTCATTATTCCAGTAAACATCAATGTATTATATACCGGTAAATATGCGGGTGTGGGGTTTAACTATTATTTTATTGGCGGTAAATACACCGAAATGGGAGCAGGCTTGAGTGTTGTGTTTGGTAAAGTGAGAGATAAAAATCCGGAAATTATTTTTGATACAGATGGAGATGGGATAACAGATAAAGAAGATAGTTGCCCTACCGACAAAGGATTAGTTGAACTGAAAGGCTGCCCTGATAGAGATGGCGATAAAATAGTAGATAAAGAAGATAAATGCCCTGATGAACCAGGATTAGCTGAGTTTTTGGGTTGTGCAGATAAAGATGGTGATAAAGTAACCGACAAAGAAGACAATTGTCCTGACGTTGCAGGTGTGGTAGATAATAA
>CANHJH010000161.1 GCA_947460365.1 Sphingobacteriia bacterium
ATCACTGTATACTAAACTATCTCTATCGCCTTCTACATTTGTATTAGACAGCACCTTCCATATATATTTAGTGCCGGCTGGTACTATATTGCCATTACCATTTACTGGTGAGATGATGAACTCTTCCCTACTGCATATCGTATCACTGTGCAACAATACACTTGGGCGTGGCGCAACTATCACCATCACCTCAAATGGCTTCCCTTCACAATTACCTGCATCGCCGGAAACAGGAAACACCTTGTATACAACTGTATCTACTTTATTAGAAGTGTTATATAATGTTGCTTTAATAGTATCTTTCAGATTAGGTTCAGAACTGTCTCCAATAATATTTACCCTGTTGGCAACCAATGTCCACTTGTATTTGGTCCCTTTCGGAATAATGGTTGTATCATCTGTTTTTGGAAGAATCATAAACTCTTCTCCACTACAAATAGTATCTTTTCGATTGGTTATTTTAGGGATTGGATTGATGGTTACAGATACTTTGAAAGTATTACCAGGACATAATCCACCCACCACCGGCGTTACTGTATATACTATTTTTTGAACCGTATCACTGGTGTTGATTAAGGTATCTCGAATTTCTTCCCTGGCAATCGACACATCATTAGCGCCATTAATGTTTGCATTGGGAGTAGACACTACCCATTTATATTTTATTCCCAACGGCACTATATTTCCATTTAACCCATTAACTGGTTTGATGGCAAAAAACGAATCACTGCAAATAAAATCACTGGTATCTTTTATGAATGGAGCAGGATTTAACAGTACAGTTAACCTAAAGGTATCACCCACACAATTTCCAATGGCGCCGGAAACAGGCACCACTTTATAAATAATTGTTTGTACCGTATCTGTATTATTTTTTAGGGTGTCGGTTATAAAATAATCTTCCAATAGTCTGTCTGATTCGCCTGCTACATTATTATTGGCAACTACAATCCATTTATACTTGGTATTAGCAGGAACAATATTCCATCCGGTTGAATCAACAGGATTTATTTTAAAACTAGAATCACTACAAATGGTTATGGTGCTGTCTTTTATTTCAGGTTTTGGATTGATGATCACCCGCAGACTGAACGTATCGCCCACACAAGCGCCTGCTAAACCTGAAACGGGTATTACTTTGTAATTAACCGTATCCACTACATTCCTGAGATTGAATAAACGGGCACGCACCGTATCTTTTAATGTATTTTCTGAACTATCACCAGCGACATTTATATTTGGGATAGATACCCATCTATATTTAGTACCGGATGGTATAAGTGTAGTGTCATCGGTTTTAAGCGGCAACACAAATTCGTCTCTGCTGCAAATGGTTAATGCTCTTGCGTTTATTTTAGGAGTAGGATTTACCTGTACCAAGATTTTAAATGTATCACCCAAACATTGGCCATTTACAGAGGGGACTACATTGTAGGTTACGAACTGAATACTATCAGTAGTATTAACTAAGTTAACTGAAATAGAATCCTTTAAACTATTTTCGGAGCTATCATATAATTGTTGGGGATTATCAACTATGGTCCACTTATATTTTGTTCCTACAGGTACAATATTCCATCCGGGTATATTTACCGGCTTAATTTTAAATGAAGATCCACTACAAATACTTGCAGTTGTATCATGTATTTCAGGGGTAGGGTTAATAACAACTTTAAGTTCAAATGGTGCACTCTCACAATTGCCGGCAATACCGGAAACCGCCACTACTTTATAAATTACCGTATCGGCAATGTTATTTTTATTCAATAAGGTATCGCGAATTACTAACTTACCAGTTAACTCACTTGATTCTCCTTCAATTCCAGCACGGTCGGTGTAAGTCCACTTATAGGTTGTACCATCCGGTATGATATCCCCTCTTACTGCATTGCTAAACTTAACTGCAAAAGTATCTCCACTACAAATTCGGATTAAAGTATCAGTGATTTTAGGTGTAGGATTGACGGTTACTTTCACATCGAAGCTATCGCTTACACAACCGCCAGAAGAAGCAGATGCAGCAACAACTCTATATTCGGCCGTTTTTGGAAAATTAACTGAACTTTGTAATGTACCACTAATAGTGTCTAACAAAACTACATTATCTACCGTACCGGTAATATCCGGTTGAACCAACACTTTCCATTTATATTTTGTGCCCGATGGTACAATGCCGTTTATTCCATCTTTTGGAACAACTTTAAATGTATTGCCACTGCATATTGCGGTGTCTATATTGTTAATTTTAGGGCGAGGTTTTACGGTAACTGTAACAAAGAAAGAATCACCCACACAAGGTCCTGCAAGTTCTGAAACCGGCTGCACCTGATATTTTACCTGTTGATCGGTATTAGAAGTATTTAATAATGTATCAGTAATATATGGAGAAGAAGATGTTGAATTACCTGCTCCAACAATATTAGCATTTGACTGATATACTTTCCAGGTGTATTTAGTAGGGGTAGGAACAATATTGGTATTTACGCCATTGGCTGGAGTAAACACTAATGTATCTTTACTACAAATGGCAAATGAAGTGTCTTTTACAAATGGCTTGGGATAAACGGCCACTTTAAGCAAAAATGTATCTCCTACACAAGCTCCATCAGCCCCGGATATTGGCACTACTTTGTACACTACTGTATCAATAACATTACTAGTATTAATCAATGTATCTTTAATACTTAATTTTCCGATTAATTCGGAAGACTCACCTGTAATATTTGATCTATCAATTAAAGTCCAGGTATATTTTGTGCCGTCCGGAACAATATCACTTCTTGATTTATCAACAAAACTCACGTCGAAATTTCCACCACTACAAATAGCAATAGTGGTGTCGTGTATTTCAGGAGTAGGATAAATTACGGCACGCAAGTTAAATGTATCACTTACGCATTTGCCTCCTACGGATGCTGCAATTCGATACACTACCGTATCAACAGATTTGGTGATATTATGCAACGTATCTTGTATGGTATTACGCCAAACATATTCATTTTGGTAGCCTTCCACATTTGCATTTGAAACTACTCTCCAGGTATAAGTGATACCTGTTGGCACGATCGATCCATTCAATCCATTTATGGGAATAAATTCAAGTGGTTTATTGCTACATACCTTTATTAGCGTATCAGCTATTTTAGGGGTAGGGGTTACAGTAAAAGAAGTTATAAGTGAAGTATCAGAACATCCATGAAGTGTAGTAACAATTAAACGCACATCGTATACACTATCAATAATGCCGGTATTGGTAAGGGTTAATGTTGGATTTAGTACACTATCTATAGAAAAATTTGTACCCCCAAAAGAAGCCACTGATGCTGATCTTACTTTAATCAACCATTTTGTAATCAAGGTATTTTGCGCTTCTCCATTTTTAGCGCTACTCGTATCTATTAAAGTAAGAACCCATTTAGCACAACTGTCATATTTATTGTACTTAAACCCTGCTTTTGGTTTAGGATATACCCATACACTATGCACTGCGGTATCATTACAATCACTTCCCGTTCTGTTCACTACTTGTTTAATATCATATTTAATAACTGCATCTGAATTATTTACAGGAAAAGTAATAACCGGGTTAGGTGATGGATTGTTATTAAAAACAGGTGTTGGCGCTCCAACAGTTGAAGAGCTCCACGACCAAAATGATTTGTGTTCAACGTTACTGGTAGTATCTGTTATTTGTACATCCCCTCCACAAATTGAATCAGCTGCATATATAAACCCGGCTTTCGGTCTACGCTTAATTAACATGGATAGTGAACTCGTGTCACTACAACCGTCTGTTGTAGTGATGATTAAAGTTACTTTATATCCTGAATCTTTGTAACTCTGATTATTAGGAAAAGTAAAAGTTGGACTTGCAATGGTGCTATCGTTTATTGCTACGCCTGTAACTGTTTTATTAGTAAGTGCAGAATCATTTACCACTCGCCATTTCCAACTCACCGTGCCAACTTTAAAAACACTTGTATTTAAAATAGTTTTTACGGTGCCTGCAGCCATCGCACAACTGTCGCTTGCTACCCAACTAAATACCGCTTTAGGTTTATAAAAAACTGCGATAGTGAATGATGTAGGAGTTCCAGAACAGGTTTTGGTAATTCCGGTTACAGGGTCTACATAAATATATTTAGGTGTTACCGTTATAACAGACTTAATGGTGTCGGTTGTTGTGTTAGTTGCTGTAAAAGAAGAAATTTTGGAAGTGTCATTAGTGCTGGAACTCAATCCTACAGAGCTGTTGGAGCTTGTCCAACTATATTTAACAGTTACGCCCGGAAATGAAGTGGCATCTGTTGCAGGGAAAATGTCTGATATGTTTGTTCCGGAACAAACACTAATATTTGCAATTGTTTGGGCCACTACATTTGGCAAAGTAATTAGCCTGAATTTCTTCTCGGGCCCGGCACAAGCAACACCAGCATTCGTATAAGTAGCTGTTACGCTTATTGTATCAATAAGCGGCACCTTGGTAGTGTTATTTGTAGTAAAGGAAGGTAAAAACGTAACTCCGGTTTGAGAAATTACACCGTTCTTTGACCAAGAATACAATGTTTTAGGCACTTCTGTGTTACTCGATAAAGGTGTTGATGCAACAGTTACTCCATTACAGAATATGGTGTCGTTTAAAGAAGTTGAAATAACAGGAATGGGATTTACCGTAATCAAGTAAAAATTAATATTGCCGTCACACTTGGTTACAGGTGATGATGCATAAGCAAAAGAGGGCGTTATATATACGGTATCAGTAATTGGAAAATTTGTTGCATTAATCGACTTAAATCCAGGGATTGAATCTCCTGTAATTGTAGTGGTATTTTGTCCAATACTGATATTGGTCAATGGTTTAAACACCCAACTGTAATTTACTGTTCCGGACGCAGCAGCATTTGAAAATAATTTTATAGGCAAGATTGAATCTCCTGCGCAAACAATTTTATTAGTTAGCGTATTGGTAATAGAAATTTTAGGAAGTACCACAATTTTAAAAGTCATCGTATCACCTGCACAGTCTACCCCCATATAATTTGCAACCGAAACAACTTTAATCACTGAAACAATGGTATCGGTAGAAGTATTGGTAGAAGTGAACACAATCTTATTTGCCGTATCGGATGTTTTTGCCAACCCAATTGCCGGATTACTAGAAAACCAGCGGATTGTTCCAGTTACACCATTGGTAAGAACCGGATTATAAGCCAGCGGAATTGAATCATAACTTCCTACACATAAATATTGATCGGATACAGGAGTAGTTACCAATTTAGGGATTTGAAAAATAGTTGCTACAGCAGTGTCTTTACATCCATTGGAAGAATTTACAACTGCTAAAAATTTATTGGTATAGTTTACTAATGATGATGGCGTAAAAGTGGTAAGTCCCGACCCAACTATATTGGCATTAATGATGGTGTCTTTATACCATGTTTGTGTGGGTGAGGTAACAGTACCTGCAACATAATTTAAGGTGAGCAATTGATTGTTTCCCGTACACAAATTAGTTACTGCCGGTGTAATATTTATTTGCGCTTTTTGTTTTAAATCAAAAGTTAGTGTATCTGTAATAAAGCTGGGATCAGAAGTTGAACAAATTCTATTTACTCCAGCAATAATCCAATATTTTTTAAATACTTTAAATTTTATAGCAGGGTATTGACTAAGACTGTCCGTTGCTTTTACAAATTCATAATCAGTTTTTGGAATTTTATTTCCTGTAACTGGATCAACAATTTGCCAATCGTACTTGGTAATAGCACTATTTCCAGTAGTATAAGTTACTTTAACAGCTAACAATGTATCTGCCGCAATATTGTTACCGGGTAATGATGGAAGTACAGGTGGGCCAACTGTTGTGATACCTTGTGCAAAGTCCAAAATTACATTTGCAGAATCCAAGCAAACAGCAGTGTCTTGTGGAATAAAGGTAATAGTTGGGTCTTCAATAATATTAATGGTGTCGATTTTAGTTCTTGTACTACAAGTATTGGTAATTTGCTGTGTTATTTGGTACTTACCTGCAATAGTAAACTGCACACGTGTATTTTGAGAAGTATCTTTAAATGGATTTAAAAAGGCAAAACCGGTGGAGGTATTTTCAGGTATTTTTAGAATTGACCATTTGTAGGCTGGCTTACTACATGGCAACCCTACTAAATTAGATTTATCTATTAAATCAACCGAATCATTTTTACAAATTTCATGTACTAATACACCTTTATTTTTTATATCGAAATTAGGAATGGGGAGCGTTTCAA
>CANHJH010000162.1 GCA_947460365.1 Sphingobacteriia bacterium
AGTTTTTACACCAGTTGATATTAGTAACCCTAAAAAGAGTGAAAGTGCAATAAACAGCAGCAGAATAGCTAATAAAAATGAAGAAATTGAAAAGGTTTTAATTAGAAAAGATTTTAAAGAAACTGCCTTTTTTTATCCGGAATTACATGCCGACAGCAGTGGAAAATTCAGTTTTGAATTTACCTTGCCTGACGCAGTTACACAATGGAAATGGATGAGCGTAGCGCATAGTAAAGATTTATCGATGGGTAAACAAACGGCTACCATTATTACCCAGAAAAAGTTAATGGTACAGCCGAATATGCCAAGATTTTTTAGGGAAGGAGATCAACTGGAGTTGGTGACAAAGATTGCCAACTTATCGGACAAAGAAATCACAGGAACGGTTAGTTTAGCGTTAATAGATCCATCTACCAACCAATCGGTAGATGGCTGGTTTCAAAATATTTTTCCCCAACAATACTTTACAGCAGAAGGCGGAAAATCTATTGCAATACAATTTCCGATTCAAATACCGTTTAATTATAATAAGCCGCTTATTTGGAAAATAGTGGCCACTAGTGGAAATTATTTTGATGGCGTTGAAAATACACTACCTGTTTTAAGTAAGCGACAATTGGTTACGGAACCACTCCCGATTTTTTTACCAAAAGATACTATACAAAATTTTGTTTTGGAGACATTAAAAAATCAACAAAGTGAAAGTGTATCACCTGTATCTTTAATGGTTGAATATACTAGTCAGCCAGTTTGGAATGTAGTAAAAGCCATCCCATACTTAATAGAAGATGGGCATGAAAATATTGTTCAACAATTTAATCGGTTTTATGCCAATTCAATGGCTACTTATCTGCTCGAAAGAAACCCTGAGATTTTACAGATTTTTAAACGATGGGGGAAAGATAGCAGTGAACTGATCAATTACTTAGAAAAGAATGCTGCATTAAAACAAGTATTCATTCAGGAAACCCCTTGGGTAATTGATGCACAATCACAACGCATACAACTGGATCAATTGGTAACCTTATTCAATACAGAAAATATAAAAGAGGTCAATGAAAAATGTATTCAGCTGATAGAAACCATGCAATTAGACAATGGAGCATTCCCTTGGTTTAAGGGGGGGTATGAAAACGACTATATTACACAATATATTCTTACAGGCATAGGAAAACTAAACCGATTAGGCGCTTTATCCAACCCTACCCTACTTAGACTGAAGCCTTTACTATTAAAGGCGCTCAACTATTTAGATGATAGAATGATCAGGGATTATACCGAAAGAAAGAAGAGTAAAACGCCACTAGATCAACAAGCATTAAATGGATGGCAGATAGAGCAATTGTATTTGCGCAGTTATTTCAACATCTTTCAGCCAAAGGATGAAAAAATTCAGCAATATTATCTTCAGCAAGGAAAAAAATATTGGACAAAGTTGAATACCTATTATCAAGCCATGTTGGCCATTGTATCTTATAGAACAGGTGATGCAAATTTTTCTATACAAAAAGTGTTGCCTGCCTTATTAGAAAATACTGTACAAAATAGCAAGCAGGGCATGTATTGGAAAAATACAATTACAAGGTATTGGTACAATAGTTCCATCATACACCAATGCATGATGATAGACTGTTTTAATGAAATTAATCAATCGTTAAAGAGTACTACTTATACACAAGCCATTAATCAAATGCGTACCTGGTTGATTTTACAAAAGCAAACTAATTATTGGGAGTCTGCAATTGCTACAACTGATGCATGTTATTCCATATTACAAAGTGGAACCAATTGGTTAAATGGCCAACGAAATGTACACATTCAATTGGGTAGTTTACAAATTACGAACAAACAAGATACAACTGCCACAGCCGGAACAGGTTATTTCAGCAAAAGGATTGCGGGAGAATTGGTAAAACCTGAAATGGGTAATATTACCATTCAAACAATTACCCCATTGTTACAAAAGAATCAAGTGAACAATCAACCTTCTTATGGTGCAATTTATTGGCAATATTTAGAAGACATGGATAAAATAAATATGACTGCCGGCCCTTTATCTATTCAAAAAAATATGTTAGTAGCAAGCAATCAGGGTAAAGAAAAAATATGGATAGCCTTAAAAGAAAATGAGCCAATAAAATTAGGACAGCAAGTAACTGTTCAGTTGATTATACAAGCAGAAAGAGATATGGAATATATTCATGTAAAAGATTTGCGTGCAAGTGGAATGGAACCTTTAAATGTATTAAGTGGTTATAAATGGCAGAATCGAATTGGTTATTATGAAAGTACTAAGGATGTGAGTAGTGAATTTTATATTGACTATTTACCCAAAGGCACATATGTAATTGAATATGATTTAGTAGCTACCCATGAAGGCGTTTTTTCTGCAGGGAATGCGTCTGTTCAATGTATGTATGCACCGGAATTTATTGGTAATTCGGCCGGTAAAATGATTCGAATCAGCCATCAATAACCTGCAAAATATGCATTATTAAAAAGTAAGGATAAGTTTAGCATATGGAGGTGAATTATATTATAGTAGGACAAGGATTATGTGGCACTTTTTTAAGTTGGCAATTAATGCAAGCAGGTAAAAGTGTACTGGTAATAGATGAATGGAAGCCTGCAACTGCTACTAAATTGGCTAGTGGAGTTATTAATCCGGTTACTGGCAGAAGAATTGTAAGAACCTGGGAGATAGAAAAGATCATGCCATTTGCAGTAAATGCTTATACTGAGCTAGGTAAAGCATTAGATTTGGATTTGATTAAACAATGTAATATGCTTGATTTTCATGCTTCACCACAAATGAGGAAAGCATTTGAAGATCGATTGCCTATAGAACAAACGTTTCTTCGTATTCCTAAAGAAGTGGATCAATGGAGAAAGTATTTTGCTGCCCCATTTGGAATAGGAGAAATTAATCCTTGCTGGCTAATTGATTTGAATGGAATGTTAGCCGGATGGAGGAAAAAACTAGATAAAGCAAATTCATTATTAGACGAGTACTTTGAGATCAAAAACTGCAAAATATTTACAGACCATGTAGTTTATCAAAACATACGAGCAGAAAAAATATTTTTTTGTGATGGTATAGCAAACATCAACCAACCGCTATTTAACCGACTGCCATATGCCCCTAATAAAGGAGAAGTAATTATAGCAGAAATTCCGTTACTACCGGCCAATAATATTTACAAACAAGGAATTAGTATTGTACCCTGGAAAGAAGGATTATTTTGGATAGGGTCTACTTACAATTGGCAATATGAAAACCTTGAACCAACCACGGCATTTCGGGAAAAGGTTGAACAACAATTAAGCCATTGGCTACGACTACCTTATACAATAATGGATCATATTGTAGCTGAAAGACCTGCTAATGTTGAAAGAAGGCCATTTGTGGGTCTACATCCTCAATATGCATCGGTAGGAATTTTAAATGGCATGGGAACAAAGGGATGCAGTTTAGCTCCTTATTTTGCGACAGAGCTTAAAGACCATGTATTAAAAGCTGCTGAAATAAACCCATTAGCAGATATACAACGATTCCAAAATATTTTAATTAAATAGTTGAAACAAAGAAATTATATTGCCGATTATTTAATCATAAAAAAGGAGGATGGAGAATCAACCGCTTAAAGAAACAACACAAATGCAACATAGAAGAGATATAACAATTTTTAATGAAGCAGATAACACCCTAGAACATTACGTTATACCGCTTCAATACCGAAAGATGGAGAACTTACACATTGTATTTTGGTTATTTAAAGATATAGCCTGGTGTATGGGCTGGAGATGGCTGGGAATTAGTATGATCATACCCACATTGATGATTTCAATTGTGATTGCATACAGAACAAGAAAATATATGTCTGAGTTGATGCACAATTTAGCCATCACCGTCTGGATTTCAGCCAACTCATTTTGGATGATTAGTGAGTTTCTTCATTTTGATTCTGAAATTGTAACAGGAGCGATCACCTATAAACATCTGGCCTTAATCCCTTTCTTTATAGGCATTCTTCTTCTGGGATTTTATTATTTAATATGGAAACCCCTTAATAAAAACAAAGCTAATTATTAATTTTATTTTATATATTTATAGCTTTGATTAAAATAACTGTATTATGAAGAATAATTTTTTGTTGCTACTAGCTACTATGTTAAGTTTTGCCTTTCTAATTACGAGTTGTGAAACAGAAGAAAACGAAGATGTTACACAGCAAGTAAATAAAGATGGATCCATTGAAAGCGCTATTGAAGTAAAACATATCGACTCACTCTATGATGAGTTGATTACCAAACATATTATTTGGATAAAAAATAAGGAATTTAAAACTGTTTTATATAGAGATACCATTCCTTCACTCGGTAAAAAAGAAACCGAGGCAGAAAATAGCGATGGAGATATTAAGAAGGTAACAATTGACAAAGCTTATGAAATATTTATTACCATCAAATAAATATTGCAGTAGTTGATTTGTTATTATAAATAATAAGAACAATTATCTATGGATAGCTTTCAATAGCAGCAATCCATTAAATGAAAACAAATGAAAAAGTCGGGGAAAATAAAATTGGTTTTAATAACTGCTACATTAGCAGCTTGCAATCAGGCACCTAAAGATGAGTGGGACAATAACAATAAAATTCATTTACGGAGTGATACTACAGCACCTTACACACGAGTACATCATTACCATGGAGGTGGGATAGGCAATGCATTACTCTTGTATTATGCATTTAGGCCAATGGGTAATTTTAACAATAATCGGTATGACCATTCGGGGTATTATTCAGGAGCTATTTCTACCAGATCGAATATCGGCAATAATACTTTTAAAGGAAGTGTATCACGAGGCGGATTTGGGCGGAGTGGATATAGTGTTGGCGGTTAAATTAAACATACATGAAAAGGGTAAAAATACAACCGAGAAATAATTGGCAAGCTGCAGTTGAACAATTAGGATTTGGATTTCACACTTCAGATGTTCCTTATTGGGACGAAACGGCTTATTATAGTTTATCGTTGAAAGAAGTAGAAGCAATTGAAAAAGCTACTGCAACTTTGTGGGACATGTGCTTAGCAGCTGTGCAGCATGTAATTGACCAAGACTTGTTTAAACAGTTTCATATACCCGAATTTGTAATCCCTTTGGTTAAAAAAAGTTGGGAGGAAGATCATCCAACCATATATGGGCGATTTGATTTGTGCGTAAAAGACCATCAAATTAAGTTATTAGAATTTAATGCAGACACCCCTACCAGTTTGTATGAAGCCGGTATTGTGCAATGGTTTTGGCTACAAGAATTGAATCAATCAAAAGATCAATTCAATAGTATTCATGAAAAACTAATTGCTTATTGGAAGACCCTTTTACCTTATTTACCTTCTAAAACACTACATTTTACCTGTTTAAAGGATACGTTAGAAGACCTCACTAATGTTGAATACATGCGGGATTGCGCAATTCAAGCTGGACTAAAAACCAAGTTAATTTTTATTGATGATATTGGTTGGGATGAAGCTGCGCAACAATTTGTTGATTTAGAAGATGGTGTTATTCAAAATATATTTAAGTTATATCCATGGGAATGGATGATCAATGAGCAATTTGGAAAGAATATTATTAATGCAAAAAATGAGCCGTATTGGATAGAGCCGAGTTGGAAAATGATTTTATCGAATAAGGCTATTTTGCCCATATTGTGGGAATTATATCCGTCTCATCCATTATTATTACCCAGTTACTTTGATGATACACACTTAAGTAATTATGTGAAGAAACCATTACTTAGCAGAGAGGGAGCCAATATTGAAGTTATTCAATCATCACAGTCAATAATTCGAACTGATGGTGAATATGGAGAAGAAGGATATATTTATCAGGAGCTGTGTACCTTACCGGAATTTGACAACAACTATCCGGTAGTTGGCAGTTGGATTATAGGTCAGGAACCGGCAGGCATTGGTATTCGTGAGGCCAATACATTAATTACAGATAATAAAAGCAGATTTGTGCCTCATATGATTGAGTAAATTCTTATTTCATTTCTAGTTTTAAGAATTTAGCGGTGTGGCTGATTTTATTTTTAATCATTTCCTCTGGCGTACCTTCAAATAAAATAGTGCCCCCACCATCTCCTCCCTCCGGGCCCAGATCAATAACATGGTCTGCGACTTTCACTACATCTAAATTGTGTTCTATTACCAACACAGTATTACCTC
>CANHJH010000163.1 GCA_947460365.1 Sphingobacteriia bacterium
ACCGGGATTTGAACCCGGGACCTCAGGGTTATGAATCCTGTGCTCTAACCAACTGAGCTACCTCGCCAATTGGGCTGCAAATATAGGGGGTTTACGTAAAAAGAAAAAGCTTTACCCGCAATTTATAGTTGCCAATTATTTAATTTCTACTGCAAATTTTTTGTCATTACCTAAAAAGCCCTCTAAATCATCCCCTACCTCACAAGCACCAACACCTGCGGGGGTTCCGGTATAAATACAATCTCCAATATTTAAACTGAAATAGGTAGAAATATGCGCTACCAATTTATCAAAACTAAATATCATATCTGTTGAATCGCCCTTTTGAACGGTTTGCTGGTTTTTCTTAAGCGAAAACTGAAAAGGATTATGGCGCATTTCATCTGTTAAAGATACCCATTCACCCAATACAGCAGAATGATCCCATGCTTTAGCCTTTTCCCAGGGCAAGCCTTTCTTTTTCAATTCAGCCTGTACATCTCTCGCTGTAAAATCTATACCTACCGTAATTGCATCATAATATGCGTGTGCTTCATTTTCGGAAATATTTTTCCCGTTTTTTCCAATGCGCAATACGAGTTCTAATTCATAATGCAAATCTTTGGTGAATTCCGGGTAGTAAAAAGAGCCATGCTGAGGCAGTAATGCTGTAGCAGGTTTCATAAATATAACCGGATCTTCCGGAATGGCATTTCCTAACTCCTTGGCATGTTCTGCATAATTTCTTCCAACACAAAATATTTTCATTTGTATATGATTTTATTTTAAAAAGAGGCCAGCATGGCGGTTTAATTTTTATTATTTCAGAGACGCCAGCATGTCGTCTCTACATTTTATTCGAACGATAAACTATTGGCAGTATTCATCGCTTTAGCCAGTCCGATACTTGCAAACTGTTCAATGATTTCCCCACAAGCCACAATTTTTTTGTCCATCACCGGCTGTTCACTTGGCAACCATTTACCCAACACAAAAGTAACTTGCCCTCCCTTAGGAAAATCGTTACCAATACCCACCCGCAATTTAGGATACGCATCTGTTCCCAAAGTTAACTGAATGTCTTTTAGACCATTATGACCGGCATCACTACCCGAACCTCTTAGCCTAATTTTATTGATAGGAAGTGCTAAATCATCTACAATAGTAAGGGTTTGATCGATCGATAGTTTTTCTTTATCCAGCCAATACTTCAATGCCTTGCCACTTAAATTCATATAGGTTGTGGGCTTAATACATACAAAGGTTTTACCCTTCCATTTTACTTCTGCCACTTCTGCCAATCGATCTAACTTAAAAAAACCATTGTGTTTACGCACAAAGGCATCTAACACATCAAATCCAATATTGTGTCGGGTATGCCGGTATTCATCACCAATATTACCCAATCCTATAATTAAAAATTTATGCATGCACGCAAATTTAATACTTTTACTGTTGAGGTATATGCACAAAAAAGTCCGGCAAGCCGGACTTTTTCATTATCAATACATTGATTATTTTTTCTTTTCGTCTTTGGCAGCAGAAGCTTCATCTTGCTTAAGCTGACGAGTCATCACTACTGAAGCAATAGGAATTCTTGGAGAGTTTAAAATCTCTATATCACCTGCTTTTACATCTTCAACGCGAATATTACCATTCAACTCAAGATTGGTGATATCTACATTGATTGTTGAAGTTAAATCTTTTGGTAAAGCCTTGATTTTAAGGGCTTTGATTTTAGTAACCAACTTACCACCGCCTTTAACACCAATTGACGTTCCAGTGAATTTAATTGGTAAAGTAGCAACTACTTTTTTGTTGTCTACTAACTCCAATAAATCGACGTGAATCAACTGATCAGACACTTTATCAAACTGTAGATCTTTCAAAATACATTTGTATTTTTTCCCATCAACAGTAACTTCTGCAAACTGAAATTCACCAGTGTACACTAAAGGTTTGAAAGCTTTAGCCGGAGCATAGAAATTAACCTCCGTAGCACCCCCGTAAATTACACCCGGCACATTTTCTTGAGAGCGAATTTGGCGGGCGGCTTTTTTGCCATGTTCGGTCCTCAGAACACCTTCGATTGTAATTGTATTCATTTGTTATTTTTTTTGGACGGCAAAGGTAAGGAAATCAGTCTGAATTTGCTATTTTCAATGAAAATCCTTCCATTTTATTTGATAATCAACCAGTTACTTAACTCCCTGGTTATTCTGCCTTTTGCCTTTTTAATCTCTCCCCTTCAACTGAGAATGAATAAATAAACTGGTAATACTCTTATTTTCATACGCATTACGGATAGCGATAGCAAATAAGTCGGCTACCGAAATAGTCTTAATTTTTTTAGATTCATGCTTAAGCGGAATCGTATCGCACACTACCAACTCTTCCAATACACTGTTTTCGATGTTTTCGTAAGCTTTACCGCTTAATACCGGATGAGTTATCAAGGCCCTTACACTTCTGGCACCTTTTTCCTTTAATAATGAAGCAGCTTTGGCTAAAGTTCCACCGGTATCACAAATATCATCTACTAAAACAATATCTTTTCCCGTAACATCACCAATAACCACCATGCTGGCAATTTCATTGGCGCGTTTACGATGCTTATCACAAATAACCATTTCTGCATTAAAATAGCTGGCAATTTCTCTTACACGGTTGGTGCTACCCACATCCGGTGCAGCAAACGCCAAATTTTGCAGCTTCAATTGTTCAATATATGGGATAAAAATAGCGGAACTATCTAAATGGTCTACCGGCACATCAAAAAAAGCTTGTATTTGAGGGGCATGTAAATCCATCGTAATAATCCTATCTGCACCGGCAGCTTCCAACAAGGTCGCAATCAGTTTAGAGCCAATAGCCACACGAGGTTTGTCTTTTCTGTCCTGACGAGCATATCCATAATATGGAATCACCGCAATAATTTTATAAGCACTAGCTCTTTTTGCAGCATCTATCATCAGCAATAACTCCATCAGATTATCGGTTGGAGCATAGGTACTCTGAATCAAGAAAACATAATCACCACGAATGCTTTCTAAAAAAATTGGCTGAAACTCGCCATCACTAAACTTTTGGATGTTTATTTTTCCGATGGAAGCCCCAAACCGCTGGGCAATTTTCTCTGCCAACTTTTGAGAACCTGTACCGGAAAAAATCTTAACAGAAGGATTCATATTTTTTGAGTGTTGTGCGAAGATATTAATTCAAAAAGGAAATTGTATTTTGATTTTACAAATGTTTATATTATGAGGAAATTTTCTATTAAAAATTGGGCTGTTGATGACCAACCGCGACAAAAGCTTTTTTTAAAAGGTGCCCAAACTATGTCAACCGCTGAATTACTGGCTATTTTAATTAATACCGGAACTCCGAACCAGTCTGCATTAGAAATTGCACAACTGCTTTTACTGGCCATAGGAAATGATTTAAACAAATTGGGCAGCTTAAGCCCCAAAGAATTAATTCAACTCAATATCAAAGGAATAGGAGAAGCCAAAGCCATTAGCATTGCGGCTTCGCTTGAATTGGGCATCAGAAGAAATGCAGCAGAACTGCCCAAAAATAAAATAACCAGTAGCAAAGATGTAGCCCTTTACTTAAAAGAATCTCTTCAGTTTTTACAGCGAGAAGTGTTCGCTGTTTTATACTTAAACCGAGCCAATAAAGTATTACACTTCGAAATAATTAGTGAAGGAGGAATTACCGGAACAATTGCCGATCCCAGAATTATTTTGAAAAAAGCTTTAGAAAATAATTCCACAGCGATTATTCTATGTCATAATCATCCCAGTGGCAACCTCCGACCCAGCTCTGCCGACGAAATACTGACCAAAAAGATAAAAACTGCCGCTTCTTTTTTCGACATTTTAGTCACAGATCACATTATTGTTAGCCATGAAGGGTATTTCAGCTTCTCTGATGAAGGCTTACTTTAAACGTAAAAAGTAAAAAAAGGACTTCATTTAAAATTCAACAGTAATAAAGGGGCTTCCTTGCCTTTTGAATTTTAACTTTTTACTTATTTAAGCTTGCGCGGTTGGTCCGCCAAAATTCATGGGGATTTCTATTTGCTCCAAATCCTTTACAGTACCATTTGCTGCTTCAAAACGTTGTATATTTTCAGCCAAAGCTTTCATGAAACGCTTAGCATGCATAGGGGTAAATATAATCCTTGATTTTACCTTGCTTTTGGGAGTGCCAGGCATTACATTCACAAAATCAATTACAAACTCGGCATTACTATGGGTAATAATAGCCAGATTTGCATAAGAACCTTCCGCTACTTCTTCTGTAATTTCAATGTTTAACTGGTTATTGGGCTGTTGTTCCATGAAGTTTTATTTGCAGCAAAAGTATATAAACCATTTTAATATCTTGTTGTTGGGTATATATTTATTGATTTTCTTACATAATGAAGTTGGCCTTATATTCATACTCAATTGCAATACGAACTTTGGCTATGCTAAAATCACATTGCTACGTTTACGCATGCCACTTTCGGCTTTTGAATTTTGACTTTTGAATTTTTACTTTTGCCTTTTGCCTTTTTAATTTTTACTTTTGCGGCATGATACTATTAGATGGAAAAATTGCGTCTGCCTCTGTAAAAGAGGAGTTGAAATCTATGACCGATGCTTTAGTAGAAGCTGGAAAACCGCTCCCCCATCTGGTAGCAATTTTAATTGGCAACAACGGAGCTAGTGAAACCTATGTAGCCAGTAAAGTAAAGAATTGTGAAGAAACAGGTTTCAAATCTACGCTCATTAGATTTGAACAACAAGTAGATGAAGCTGAACTTTTAGCTAAAATTGAAAGCCTGAATCAGGATGATGATGTAGACGGAATTTTAGTGCAATTACCGCTTCCCCAACACATAAGCGAACAGAAAATTATTGAAGCCATTCATCCTGCTAAAGATGTTGATGGTTTTCATCCTTCCAGTGTAGGTAAACTGGTACAAGGTCTTCCTACATTTGTACCGGCTACCCCTTATGGCATTTTGCTGATGTTAGCACATTTCAACATCCCTACCAAAGGCAAACATGCAGTGGTAATCGGCAGAAGCAATATTGTGGGTAGACCTATGAGCATTTTGCTAAGTAGTAATATTCCGCAAGGTAATTGTACCGTAACACTTTGCCACTCTCATACACCTAATTTAGCAGAACTCTGCCTTCAGGCAGATATCATAGTGGCTGCTTTAGGTAAACCCGAATTTGTTACCCCTCATATGGTTAAAGACGGCGCAGTAGTAATAGATGTAGGTATTACTCGCGTTGCAGATACCACAGCTAAAAAAGGCTTTCGCATTAAAGGTGATGTGCATTTTGAATCAGTTGCGCCTAAATGTAGTGCGATTACCCCTGTACCCGGCGGTGTTGGGCTAATGACCATTGCCGGATTACTTAAAAACACCATGCAGGCATACATTAATAACCGAGGTTAATTAAAGATTGTACTTTTACAAATATGCAACACGTTCAACCTATTTCTGAGTTACCTGTTATGGAAGCATTTTACACCCTTCAGGGAGAGGGCTTTCATCAAGGTCGTGCGGCCTACTTTATTCGCCTGGGAGGATGTGATGTGGGTTGTTTTTGGTGCGATGTAAAAGAAAGCTGGGATGCTACCAAACACCCTAAAATAGCTGTAAAACAGCTTGTAAGTGATGCTGCCAAATATCCAGGCAAATTGGCTGTTATTACCGGTGGGGAGCCATTGTTACACCACCTACATGCTTTAACTGAATTACTTCATCAACAAGGCTTTGAAACCAATATCGAAACATCGGGTTCCTCTCCACTCAGCGGTAATTGGGACTGGATCTGCCTATCCCCCAAAAAATTTAAACCACCCGTTCAGGAAGTCATCGATCAGGCCAACGAGTTGAAAGTGGTTATATTTAATAAAACAGATTTTGAATGGGCGGAGTCTTTTGCCAAGCAAGTTAATCCGCTTTGCAAACTTTATCTGCAACCCGAATGGGATAAAGCTTCCGAAATAACCCCACTTATTATCGATTATATTCAGGCACACCCGCAATGGCGTTTAAGTTTACAAGTACATAAGTATTTAGACATTAGATAATTGATAATTGACAATTGATAATTGATGATTGATAATTGATGATTGATAATTGATGATTGATAATTGATGATTGATAATTGATGATTGATAA
>CANHJH010000164.1 GCA_947460365.1 Sphingobacteriia bacterium
AGTATTCCAATAAAACCCATTGATACCACTGGAGCAGGTGATGCTTTTGTTGGTGCAATCCTTTACCAATTAAGCCATAGAAGCAAAGTACAAATTAATGAATTAAACCCGAGCGACTGGAAGATTTTTGTTGCGAATGCAAATAAAGCAGGAGCACGTACCTGTGAATACCTGGGTGCTATGGAAGCATTTGCACACTTGAATAATCAAATATTTAATTAACGATTTTAATTTTCTATAAAGTGTACTCAATAAATCTGGAAGAGCAAATTAGTATTGCTTGTAACAAATATCAAATAGATACTAAAGGCTTAGATCAGGCATTTTACAAACGACTGTTTGATAATATTTCAACCGTAGGTCATTTATTCGCATCAATATATGAACATCACGCTGCAGGCGTAGAAAAGTTAATTGCATTAATTGATTTACTGGTTTTAGTTTATAAAGAGCGATCCAATACATTAAAAGAAAAAGACGCCCATAAACTAGCGCAGGGCAATTGGGTTTTAAGCAACCAAATAGTAGGAATGAGTTTATATGTTGATCGTTTTTGCGGAGACCTGAAAGGATTGCCATCTAAATTGGATTACTTAAAAGAATTAGGCGTAAATTTTTTACATCTGATGCCCGTTTTTGAAAGTCCGGAAGGTGAAAGCGATGGAGGTTATGCGGTTGCTGATTTCAGAAAAGTGGAGGAACGTTTTGGGACGATGGAGGATTTAAGGGATGTTCAACAACACATGCAAGAGGAGAACATGTATTTGATGATTGATATCGTTTTAAACCATACATCACATCATCACGAATGGGCTAAAAAAGCAAGATCAGGAGATGCAACCTATCAGGACTATTTTTACATGTTCAGCGACCGATACCTTCCCGATCAATTTGATCAAACGATGCCGGAAATTTTTCCGGAAAGCGCACCAGGCAATTTCTCTTATGTGCCTGAATGTAACAAGTGGGTAATGTCGGTATTTCATCATTATCAGTGGGATTTAAACTATACGAATCCTGCTGTATTTAATGACATGCTTCTAAATATTTTCTTCTATGCTAATCTCGGCGTAGATATTTTGCGTGTTGATGCGCCGGCATTTATTTGGAAACAGTTGGGTACTACTTGTCAAAATTTGCCACAAGCACATACGCTACTTCGCTTAATTAAACAATGTGTAAATATTTCAACTCCGGGCATGGCTTTACTGGGGGAAGCAATTGTTGCACCCAAAGAAATCATGAAATATTTTGGGACTGATGAGTTTACAGCTAAAGAATGTGATGTTGCTTACAATGCTACTCAAATGGCTTTACAATGGGATGCATTGGCAACTGCTGATACCAGAGTAATGCTTGCCGCGCAACACGAATTACTTCAAAAGCCTTTTGGTACTACCTGGATTACTTACACCCGCTGTCATGATGATATTGGTTTAGGATATGATGACAGTATGATTACTGCTGCGGGATATCACCCCTATCATCACCGAAAATTTTTGAAGGATTATTATTCGGGAAATCATGAGCTTTCTGATGCAACAGGAGCGTTGTTTTCTGTGAACCCTAAAACACAGGATGCGCGCATTAGTGGTACCCTCGCCTCATTATGCGGATTAGAAAAAGCTATTCGGTACAATGATGTATTAGCCATTCAACAATCGATTTCTAAAATAATATTGATGCAAGCTCAGACCATGTTTTTGGGCGGAATTCCAATGCTATATTATGGAGATGAAGTGGGTTATACCAATGATTACACTTATCAAAATGATTCCGGAAAAAGCTATGACAATCGTTGGATGCATCGACCCATGATTCATTGGGATAAAAATCAAAGAATACACATTGAAAATACGGTTGAACAAAAAATCTTCTTAGCTGTACAAAAATTAATTCAACTTAGAAAAAAATTATTCCTTTTTGGAGATTATAAAAATATAACCTGGGTAACTCCACACAATATACATGTAGCGGGCTTTATACGAGCTTATGACAACAAGCGGGTATACTGTTTATTTAATTATAACAAACAGGCTTCTTACATTACCTGGTATCTTTTTAAGGAACATGGATATGCGCCTGCGGTGCTATTTGATCATTGGACAGGTGCTAAACATAAAGTAGGGCTCGATCATGAATATTTTATCATGGAGCCCTACCAGTTTTGCATTTTAGAAGCAGTTGATTATTCAGTGAGGTCTTAAAGTTTTATACTGCATCCAATATTAATTAAATAGTCGGCAAATGCTGCATCGCCCTGTGCATAAACCCCTGTAAGCTTAGTTCTAATTTTATCGGGTACACTTTGTGTTCTATCTCGATTGATGGATACAGGTAGATAAGCGTATACGTTCATTTTTTTAAACATATAGGTAATACCGGGTTCTGCTGTTAAAATTTTACCTGGTCGTCTAAATCCTTCGCTTCCACCAATTAAATCATTTACCGGTATACATTCAAAACGCAGTCCACCGGAAAAAGTCCAGTTGTTTACTTGATAATTCATGCCCCCTCTTAACAGATATTGATCTGGCACACTCATCACATCGGAAGTATAAGAAATACTTGCAGCCGTTGGCGTAGCCCCCCTAGCAGTTGATACTCCATTCTGTTCTCTTGGATTAATTAAATAATAGGCGTTTCCGTATACATTTATTTTAGGAGATACTGTATAATAAACGTTTAATTCTGTAGTGAATCCAGTTCCTCCATCTCCTAATTGAATGGATTGATCAACTGGTCCTTTATTAGTTGTTCCGGTTGCAGTGAAAAAGCGATCGGTATATTTATAATCGCCGGTAGCTAATTTAATACCCAAGCCAGCCTGAATTTTAAGATTAGTCAATTTAGCAGGGTCTGTGAGCCAAAGATAACCGGCAATCCTTACGTCGCCCAGTCCAAATGATTTGGTTGAATATCGGGCAGTACCACCGTGTTCATAAAGTGATGAACGAGTATTGGCAATAATAGGCACATATACAGACATGCTCCATTTTTTGTTTAGGATTTTAGTTAATCCCAAATCCATACTATAGGTATGATTGATTACCTGAGTACCTAATTCCATTCTTTGTTTTTGCTCTACAGTTCCAACAAAATGTCTGAAAGAATTAAAATAACGGGTATTGACACTTAGGGTTAACCCACTTGTGTCGTAATGGTTGCCATGCGTCATGATACCACAAGAAGGGCCACCAACTCCTCTTACTGCTACACAACCTTGAGCAAAAATATTTTGGTTAAGGCATATCAATGCCATTAGAAGTATTAAACAATGTTTCATGTGTTTTGACTTTTGATTTTAATTAGCGTAAACTGAATTAAATTATTTCTTCATTTTTAAGCGTTGTGCAATTAGACCGCCTACTTTTTTACCAATATTTGTACTGATAATACAAGAATTATGGAAGTGAAGTCCTCCATAAAAACGAGCCCAATTGTTTTCTTCAGCTGCGTGCCTGAATGATTTAAATGAACGGCTTTTAATACCAAATTCTAGTTCTGTGGAATCGGTATATTGAAAATTATCGCCAAACACACTAGTGAGTGCTTCTGCAGCAGATGAAGAAATGGTTGAATGTCCGCATGTATATTCCGGGAATGCAGGAGTTTGTAAATAAGGCCTCCAGTTTGCATCGATGTATTTATTGATCACTGATTCCGGACGAATGGTATTGTATTTATATTTTACATACCAACATTCTATAAATGCATCGAATAAAGCAATGGCTGTTTTGGCAGTAGCATATACAGTGGTTGCATAATCTGCATTTGCTTTTTGAGCAGCAATACCAACTACACTCATCCAATGACCGGGAGGAGAGAATTTTTTACTACCAAACATTACATGTCCAGTAACATTCATTTTAAAGGGGTTATCGTCCCAAAATTCAGCCATGTGTTTTTGTTCGGGAGTTAAACTATCAATGGCATTTTTGATGGCCATTACTTCACTGTAATACTTACTGGATTTGTCACTTATGTTGAATGCAGGAGGAGGCGCGGGCTGAAAAACACCAGCACTATCTATCACCATGGGTCTGATTTCCATCCAATGGGGTTCAGCAGCAGATGCATACATTGGAGGAGTAGGCACCCATCTGCCCGGAATGTCTTTCACCGTATATTTTTCGGCACCTCTGGTTTGTAAATAATTGTCTTTCTTACTCCATCTAATAATTTCCCGGCTAATGCTATCCGCGAAAAAGCGGGAAGCTTCTTCTACTTTGCTGCTCATGCCTTTATCCTTTGCTAAGCTAATGATACTGTCGCGATAAGCATTCATACTTCCTTCTGGAAAAGTTACAGCTTCTCCCACTTTAATATAGGCCAGAAGGCTTGCCAGCTCTTTATCTACATAGGGTGTTAAAGGTGGAGCATGAACTATCCCCAATCCGTTTAATTGATTACCGAGTGATTGATATTGTTGAGGATCTGCGGCTGCAATTACTTCGTAAGCTGCAATAGCTGCATATACATAATTACGGGATGCAATCATTGGGGGAAAATTATTGCCCATTACCACTGTATTTAGCTCATGTACTGTATTGCTAAATATAGCAGGGTTATGCAAGAAAGTTTTGTATTCATTATTTTGCATACAAGCAAATAATATAATGGCCAGAAAAAGGCAACCGATTATCTTCTTCATTTGATTAATTGTTTACATACACAAAGGCAAATGCACAGCAATTACCATGGTAGTATCTTAAAATAAAATATTAAAATGTTTACTGAATTGCTTTAAACCTGTGGAGGATGTTCGAGTAGTTTTGTAAAATCATCACCCAACGTGCTACGCACCAAAGATCGCTTTATATTTACAGATTGGCCACCACTAAACTGCCAAGAAAAGAAGTGCGCTTCAGTAAAATCCTGAACGGAAAACTTGGTGGTATGTGGGTGAGCATGATTTTTTTTCTTCGTATTTGAATTAGCAACGAAATCATTGGCAAGTCGAAAGAAATCGTCTCGTGCGCTTCTAATACCTGCTTTAGCTGCATTGGGCACACATAGTAATTCAAGAGAGTCTTTGTAAAAACGACGTTTTACATATGAATAGGATACTCCATTGATTTCAATATTTCCATTGACTCTTTCATATTTTTCGGTATTACTTCCATAAGGTAAACTTGCCGGTACTTTAAGGTGTAATAGCGTAGATTCATCGTATAAGTCCTGATCCAATTCTGCTATAAGATTATGCTCTGCTTCAATTTCTAAATAAGTAGTAAGCATTCGGTATCCGCCCGAGTTAAAAAGCAGAATCGCAAGCATTAATATGGCCAAAGTGTTTTTCACCTAAATCGAAAATAATAAATATTATCAGACTAGAAAAGTTTTCATGGGGGTTCTCCTGCATGAAATAGCAAATTTCTTCAACAAAACCTGAATTATTGCAATAGAACACGCTTTTGCATCTATTGAACCAGCTTCAGATGAAGCTGAAATACGTAGGTTTTCCGGTGGAATATATTTTAAGGAGCCATTAAAAAAGCAATGATCAAGGAAAAAAATCGGAACTTTGTATAGGTATCCCTTTATTAAATAATTGGAATTTCAAATCGTCATAATGAAAAAAATATATTTAGCATCCGCACTACTTATTGTGATTTTAGGTGTTTACTTG
The DNA here is from genome assembly GCA_947460365.1 of Sphingobacteriia bacterium. Taxonomy (GTDB): domain Bacteria; phylum Bacteroidota; class Bacteroidia; order Chitinophagales; family Chitinophagaceae; genus Sediminibacterium. Next base: position 5,633 of record CANHJH010000164.1, read on the forward strand.
TTACCCAATGAAAAGAAAGTTACACAATACGCAGTAGCAAATTGTGCTATGGATGCAGTGCTTAGGAATATTGGCACACCAACTAATTGGACTAAATGGTGGCCCGGGAAACAAGTAAATGATAGCACGTACACTTTATTAGCTAAGCATATTATTGTTAGGGGTATTTTAGTTAACGGATTCAATGCTACAGTTGAAAACAGTAAAACCAATACTACTTTAAACTTTCAATATATTCCTATAACCACCATAAAATCGAAGTTTGAGTTGACCAGTATTTATCATTTTTCGTCAAATCCGTTCAGAAAAATGTATGAATATATTTTCTATCTAAAAGAAAAAAATGAGCACAAATACTTTTTAGCAGCAATAGAAAATTATTTTAATTCTATAGAAAAGGTATACGGATTTGATATTAAAGAAGATAGAGTAAAGCATGCATTTCTATTGACAGCAAAAAAAATCAATTCGACCTATCCTACAATGGAAGAATTATATGCCTTAAT
>CANHJH010000165.1 GCA_947460365.1 Sphingobacteriia bacterium
ATTATATAGGTAGTGCAGCAGATTCCATCTATTGTAATCCACAAGGTGGGGTAGAATGGACCGGTTTTTCTTCCGATTTGTTTTTTCTTAAGGGGATGTTGGATAAACTCGAAATTCAACCTCAAATATTTTATGCAGGTAAATTTAAAAGTGCAACAGAGCCATTGAGAGAAAGTAAAATGACAGATGCCAATCGTATTCAAACCAGCGTTTGGTTAGGTGAATTGTATAATCACTTTCTTCAAACCACGGCTGCATCCAGAAAAAAAGAAGTGTCTTTTTTCAGAAGTCTGGCTGAAGCAGGTGCTGTTCAAACTGCTTATGATGCATTGAAATATGGATTGATAGATGGTGAAAAATATGATGATGAAATAAAATCAATCATACAGCGTAAATTAAAAATCTCCTTAAACGAAACGATTAATTTTGTTTCGTTGGGTAATTATAAACAAGCTGTTGATTTTAAAAAATCAGGGGAAAATAAAGTGGCGCTTGTGTTTGCAGACGGAGATATTGTTTCTGGAAATGGGGAGGAGGAACAAGTTGGAAGCGATAAGTTTAAAAATATATTACGAAAAATTAGGTTAGATAAAGGCATCAAATCAGTCGTGTTTAGGGTAAATTCACCGGGGGGAAGTGCATTGGCCAGTGAAGTTATTTGGAGAGAAATTAGTTTGATGCGCAAAGAAAAACCGGTAGTAGTAAGTATGGGTGATGTGGCTGCATCAGGAGGGTATTATATTGCTTGTAACGCCGATTCTGTTTTTGCAAACGCCAATACGATAACAGGATCTATTGGAGTGTTTAGTGTGGTGCCCAATTTAGCGTCCTTCTTTAAGAACAAGCTGGGGATAACATTTGATGGAGTTAAAACAGCTCCTTATGCCAATATGGGTCAAATCAGCCAGCCCTTATCAGAACAAGAAAAACGTTTTTTACAATCTTCTGTTGATTCTATTTATCATACATTTAAAACAAGAGTTTCCGGTGGTAGAAAATTGTCATTAAACAAGGTGGACAGTATTGCTCAAGGGAGAGTTTGGACAGGATCTCATGCCATTTCTATTGGATTGGTTGATAAAATAGGTACTTTACAGGATGCATTGGAGTGCGCAGCTAGAATGGCTAAAATAAAAAATAGCGACTATAGAATAAGAACCTACCCGGAAAAGAAATCATTGATAGAGCAAATTATTGGAGGATATGAGAAGTCAATCAGTCAAAATTTAATCAACAAACAATTGGGAATAGAGGAAATCAATGTCTTGAAACAAGTAAAACAGATGAAAGAGATGAATGGCATTCCTCAAACTAAAATACCCTTTCTTTTTCAAATAAATGATTAATTATGAAAGGAGAATACAATCAGTTTAGGGCCATGCTGGCCATTACCAAAGGAAGCCTTCGGTCAATATTCAGAAGTCCTTCTGCTGTAATTTTCGGCATTGCTTTCCCATTGATTTTCATACTGATTTTTGGATATTTAGGCAACAGTAATAAAATTAGTATACAAATAGCTGTTGATAAACAATCGGACACAACTAATGCTGTATATACTTCGATAAAAGATATGCCCGGAATAAAAATCGTTGAAAAGAACGATGAACAAATAAAAGAAGATGTAGAAAAAGGGCGCATTACTGCAGTAATAAATATTCAAAAAAACAATTCAGGAAGCGCTGCTTACGCAATTAATTTAACAAGCTCAGATGCAGTAAATCCCCAAAATTTACAGGTATTGCAATCAATATTAAATGCAGTAATTGCCGGAGTTAATCAAAAAACTTATCCCGAAGCAAACACCATCGCAGTCATTAATAAAAATATCAAACAAATTCCAGGTAGGGTCTATAGAACGATTGATTTTATCTTACCCGGTCAATTGGGTTTTTCTTTATTGAGCTCAGGCGTTTTTGGAGTGGCTTTTTTATTTTTTAATCTTCGTCAGCAATTGGTGCTGAAACGGTTTTTTGCTACACCAATCAAACGATCGTACATCGTTCTAGGAGAAGCAACCAGCAGAGTAATTTTTCAGATGTTAACCGCTATTATTGTTATAGGAGTGGGGCATTTTGCATTTAATTTTACATTGGTAAATGGATTCGTTACGTTCCTTAATATTATGGTGCTCAGTTTTATAGCACTGCTACTTTTTATGGGATTTGGTTTTATTGTAAGTAGTGTTGCCAAATCAGAAAGCACCATTCCTCCTTTTGCCAATTTAATCACTTTGCCGCAGTTTTTATTAGCCGGTACTTTCTTTCCAATAGATTCATTCCCAACCTGGTTGCAACCAGTTTGTAAAATGCTGCCATTAACCCACTTTAATAATGCAATGAGAGATATTTCATTCGAAGGAGCCGGATTATTAGATATTAGTACTGAATTAGGTATTATGGGTATTTGGCTCGTTGTAGTCTATGTTATAGCTTTCAAAACTTTTAAATGGGAATAAAATGCGTTTAGTTAAGTTAGGGTTGATTAGTGTGATAGTAATGACTACTTTAATGTTCCTGCTTAGTTTAATGTTTCCCTCTGTTGTAATTGTTTCCAGGGCAACAGATATTCATGCACCTAAATCAACAATATTTCCTTTGGTACGCAATATGAATTTTTGGAGCAAATGGGTGGAAGGAATGAACAATGTTAATGTGGTAGTATATAATGCTGATTCTGCAAAATTGGGTAGTACAGTTGTGCGTGTTATCGGAGAAACAGATACTACAATAATTAGTAAATGGTATACTGTTAATGCTGCTGAGCAAGAAAGTACCATTCGCTTTATTACCAATACTTCTCAAAATATTACGGTAGTACAATGGCAATTTATTCAGCATATAAAATGGTATCCCTGGGAAAAATTTGCTTCTATGATGAATGATAAAATCATTGGTGCAAGAATAGAACAAAATCTGGCTAATTTGAAAAAAATAGCGGAAGAATAATTTAAAAGTAAAAATTCAATTCATTATCCATTATCCATTATCAATTGTCAATTATCCATTGTCAATTATTTAATTTGATGAATTGTAGATTTCTTTGAATACCACTAAACTTAGATCGCTTTAATGGACTATCTTTAAATATCCTGCCAAATTCCATTTCGGTAAGTTGCATCCATTCTGTATTTTTCATGTGCAGAATGGCTGGTATTGGTGTAAAATCTTTTTCCTGATGTGGTTTACTGAATCGATTCCAGGGACACACATCCTGGCAAACATCACAGCCAAACATCCAATTATTGAATGTACCTTTCATTTCATCTGGGATCAAAGCATCTTTTAACTCAATAGTAAAATAACTGATGCATTTACTACCATTTACTACTTTATTGGGTTCTATAGCTTCAGTAGGACAAGCATCGATACATTTTGTACAGGAACCACAAAAGTCTTTTGCATACGGAGCGTCATACGATAATTCAATGTCTACAATTAAAGTGGCAATAAAAAAGAAAGAGCCCTGCTGTTTATTAATGATGTTGCCATTTTTACCAATCCAACCCAGTCCACTTTTTAATGCCCAGCTTCTTTCCAATACTGGCGCTGAATCTACAAAGCCCCTGCCTGTAAAATCGCCTAATGTACTTTTAAGTTCGTCGAGCATCAACCGTAACTTTCCTCTGATTACTTCATGATAGTCTTTACCCCATGCATACTTGGCTATTTTAGGGGTATGCTGTTCCTGTTGGGCAGACGGGAAATAGTTATATAAAAATGTGATAACTGATTTTGCGCCAGGTAACAGTTTTTGTGGATCAATTCGCAAATCAAAATGGTTTTCCATGTATTGCATTTTTCCATGCATCCCTTTTAATAACCATTTTTCCAGTCGACGTGCATCATCATCTAATTGCTCTGCTTGGGCAATTCCACAATAATCGAATCCATATTGTGTGGCAACTTCTTTGATATAATTAGATTGGTTTATCGGGTTCACTGCTTATATTGGTTGAGTATATTTTAGCTATTCTGCATGCAGTATATGAAATAAACGATGTGCTAATGGCGCAACTAATAATCCAATACTGCTAATGAAAGCTACACCACTAAACAAGGCATAAAACGAAGAAAATAATTTTCCCGTTACAGTTTTTATTTCTACTACCGGGCCCATTCCACTTAAAATCATCGAAGCATTATGCAATGCATCAATCCAACTCATTGGGCCACCATACTTATAGCCAATAACACCAATTGATAAGCAAATGAATAGCAATAACAACGTCAGCAAAGTATGGAGATAAATTCTCTTAATAAATATTTCTTTACTTGCCAGCGGCTCTCTCTTATGTTCGTAATCATGAAAAAAACGTATTTTATTAGAAGTGTTTTGCATCTTATTTTATTTGCAATTCGCAACAATTTGTTGGTCGATTATTTCTTTTATTTGTAGATATACATCTCTTTTATCTACACTAATTAATTCCTTAGTAAACATAATGAATGAATAGCCTCTGCACTGGTCTATTAACGGCCACGTTCCAAATAATCCTGGACTCGAAACTACCGTTGCAACACCGTTTACATCTGTTTCCTGGATCCATACACCTAACCCATAATTCCAGCCAGCTGCAACTTTGGGCGCATATTTTATCATGGGCCCATTGGTTTGTGTAGTGTACATTAATGCAATAGCTTGTTCACTTAATATTCGTCTGCCATTAAACATCCCTTTGTTTAATAACATCGTCAAAAAATTCATGTAATCATTTGCAGTTGATAAAGCACCGCCTGATGGATTAACCGCATTTAAGCTGGAAAAACTGGTGTTTCTCATCTGTAAAGGGCGGAGTAACTTTTCTTGCATTAACTGATCAAACCCCTTTTTAGAAACTATTTCAGCAACACGGCCCGCTATATTTAAACCAATATTACTATACCTGAATTCAATGCCGGGATTTGATTCGATTTCTTTTTTTGATGCAAAATCAACTACTTCTTCCTCCAAGTTGCTGAAACGATTTCTTTGCAGAATTGTAGATAATTTAATGGGCTCTGATTCTATGCCTGTTAAATGCGACAAACATTGTTTTATAGTAATGTACCCTTTGCTGTATTTACTGAACAGAGGAATATATTTACTCACTTTATCCTCTAATGCAATCTTACCCTCGTCTACTAATATCATGATGAGCGCAGCTGTTAACCACTTGCTGCAGCTTGCAATGGGCGCTTGTGTTTTAGGATTGAATTCACCAACTGTCTTGGTAAAAATATTTTTTCCATCCTTATTAATCATTATACAAAACGACTCGCCAATATCCTTTTTGTTAGCAGTCAACTTGGATTCCAAATCGGTAAAATTATATTGGGCAGTTACTGGCTGAAAGAATAGCAGTAGCGCAATGATAATGCTGACGATTGTACAGCTGGTTTGAATATTTCGCGACATAATTTCCGAATTTGAGTGTTGGATTGTGATTTGTTGAGTCATTTAAGTTATTTCACTTGTAAATTTAATATAAACGACAATTATATTCACTATGAACTTAAATAATTACACCATTAAAGCCCAAGAGCTCATTCAGGCTGCTCAACAAATCGCTTTTAATGCAGCAAATCCTAATATAGAAACTGAACACCTTTTAAAAGCATTAATAGCTGAAAAAGATTCTGCTATTGCGTTCTTGCTTAAAAAGAATAATGTAAATATTGCTTTTGTTGATACGAAACTACTCGAATTATTAAATAAGTTGCCAAAGGTACAGCAAGGTGAACCAGCTCAATCTGCCGGGCGAGAGTTTAGTAACGCCTTACTAAAAGCCAATACTGCCTTAAACTTATTTAAAGATGAATTCATTACAGCGGAGCATCTGCTAATCGGAATCATGCAGGTTAATGATGCCACGGCTCAACTATTAAAATCTGCAGGATTAACTGAAAAAGGCCTGGTAGCTGCTATTAAAGAATTAAGAAAGGGTGAAACGATTCATTCCCAAGCGCAGGAAACGCAGTTAAACATGCTGAATAAGTATGCTAAGAATTTAAATCAGTTAGCCCGTGATGGAAAACTTGATCCTGTTATTGGGAGAGATGAAGAAATCAGAAGAACTTTGCACATTTTAACCAGAAGGTCTAAAAACAATCCAATATTAGTTGGCGAACCGGG
>CANHJH010000166.1 GCA_947460365.1 Sphingobacteriia bacterium
ATCTAAAACAATATCCGGATTTTTTACGTAGGTACGGTTTTCTCGGGCTTTCATCTTTGCCAAATCTTTATCAGAAAACTTTTCTTTGTTGCCTTTAAATTGAACTTTCCAGATCTTTCCTTTTTTCGAATCAGAAATATACAGTGATCCATCGGGACCTTGGGCTAATCCCATCGGACGATGTTTGGTATCACTGGTATTTACCAATGTATCTGTACCGGTAAATCCATCCGCAAAAACCTCCCATTTTTGAGGCTTTCCATTTACGAATGGAATGAAGGCAACAATATAACCGCCCTGTGGATAAGGCGCGCGGATGGTAGAACCATGAAAAGCTACAAAAGCACCGTTCTTATATCTTGCAGGAAACTGATCACCGGTATAAAATAGTAAATCATTCGGGGCAAAATGACCCGGAAATCCAACAATGGGCGTTTCAATGTTGGGATCAGTGTTTTCAATTTCACCATTACCACCGTACTCCGGATTTAACATTACTTTTCCTTTCAACTGATCAAAGTAATAATAGGGCCAGCCCGCATTTGCACCGGGTTTTAATTTATAAAAAGCTTCGGAAGGCAGTACAGCACTTTGCCATTCATTATAAAACTGCGGCCACACATTCGCAAACCCATCTCTACCATGTGCTACACAATATAGGGTGCTGTCTTGTGTATTCCAGGTCATGGCTACTAAACTTCTTAAGCCGGTAGCTACTTTTATACCATCTCTTGTTCTAAATTGATTCAATTTGTTTTCATCAAACATCCAAACACCTGCATTAGAATCTAAAATAGGGCAGGGCTGCATACCTGGAGAGCTGGGCACTCTATTTTCTTCCTGACAGGCATCAGAAGGCGCACCAAAAGGAACAAAAATATGTCCTTTACCATCAAATGCGAGCGGCTTACCATCGTGTTCTCTGGGTTTACCACTATCAATCACAATAAATTCAGCTGTGCTGGAAGGCACCATTTCTTCCGCACGTAATTTATAACGATAAACAAGCATTTCTGAACTGGTATATAAATATCCATTATGTATACGCATACCGGTTGCATACGCACCTTCGTAGGCAATAGGGCCAAAATTTTTAATGATATCCGCGCGCCCATCATGGTCTACATCTCTTAAAACATAATTCATCCCGCCATCAATGGGTTTATTGGCTTTTACATAAACATCTCCATTGTCATTAACCGCAATATGCCTTGCTCTGCCGGGTAAACTATCTACTACCACAACGGCCTCAAAGCCATCAGGTAAAATCAATCCCCCATTTTTTTCTTTGAAGCAACCGGTGCAGCAAATAATAATTAAACAAATTGAAAGCAGATAATGCTGGTGTGTTTTTAATAGCGACATGATTCTATAGAATTAAATACTACTGATAAAAAACTAGCTTTTTGTAACCTTAGTTTTGGTTCTTTAAATATACTATTATTTAACAAAACAGATTTGATCAGTCCAATTAATTGTACATTAATTTACACAAAAAGGCGTAAGCTTAACTGATGGACGCATTGTTTTTTAGCACTTCCACTACTTTTTCCATTTCACTAACTGTACCAATACTAATTCTTAACCAACTACTATTTTGTTCAAAAGATCTTGCACCAATAATATTGTTGGCCAACAGTAAAGCCGGTATATCTTTTTTATAAGTAGCTGTATCAAAATACACAAAACTGGTATATGATTTTATATGGTTGATGTTTAGAGCTTCAAATCCTTTATATAGAATTTCCTTAGCTTTTACATTTTCTTTTTTACAAAAATCAACAAAAGCAGTATCACCCATTGCAGCTAAAGCCCCCCTCATCGAAACAGCAGAAGGACCAGCATTGGCCCATGCCTGAAATTCATTGAGTTGTTTAATGGTATCGGGGTGTGCTAAAACATATCCTACTCTTGCACCAGCCATACCAAAAGTTTTAGAAAATGTTTTGGCAATAACTAAGTTAGGATATTGATCTACTAATTTAGACATAGAGGGCGTATCGTAATAATCGGTGTAAGCTTCGTCTAATAAAACAATGGTAGTAGCAGCTACTTTTTTAATAAAATTTTCTAAGTCAGCAGCAGGGCTTACTGTTCCGGTTGGATTGTTAGGATTACATAGGTACACCATTTTGGTTTGATCGTCCATGGCTTTAACCAGACCATCTAAATCATTGTGTTTAGCAGCAGTGAGTGGCACTAATTTGGTAGGAAGACCCATTTTTCTTGCAGCCGGCATCCATAATTTAAAAGTAGGTTCAGATGCCACTACATTTCCTTTTTTATACGCCGCCCATAAAGAAACAACGCCTAACAATTCAGATGATCCTGCACCCAATGTAATATGCTCTTTAGTATGACCGGTTAATTTGGCAATTTCAGTTCTTAGCAATCCGTTCATATCCCACTGATAACGGTTGGAGATGTTTACAGCAGCTATCATAGCTTGTTTAGCCAGGGGAGAGGGGCCGTGTGGATTTTCATTTGATCCTAATCGAATCATATTGTTCTCTAAGAAGAAAGGGTTGGTATGATTTAACGTAGCGTTTGCAGCAGTATGATTGGCAAATAAGTCGCGAGAATAACAAAATGCAGCGATAGCAAATCCGGATTGTTTTAAGAGTTGACGGCGTTCCATTTTTATAGGTTTTGTGGTTGTTTGAAGATAAGAATATTTCATTTAAAAAGTAAAAATGGCGAGAAGGGAATAGATATGAAGAAGAGCGCGTCAAAAAGATGCCAAATGCGATACAGGAAATAGGCAGAAGAAAACTCAGAATGCTTAATAACGCACAGAATTTAGTTGATTTACAGATACCGCCATCCAATAAGCTTGAAAAGTTAATAGGAAAACTTAAAGATTGCTATTCAATTCGGATTAATGATCAATGGCGAATTATTTTTAAATGGTCAAATGGAAATATTACAGCTGAACTTTATGTTAAAGGTCTTTCCGCATCAATCCCAATCCTCCCTAAAACTTCATCCCTATTGAAACAAAAAATGTTCGTCCATCACCGGGCATTGCCCCCGGGCCTGGGTATCCTCCGGCACGTCTGGTGAAATACCTTGCATCCCATAAATTATTGATGCCGGCCTTTAAATTTAACTGCTTAGAAAATTTATACGAAGCAGTTAAATCAGTAACAGCATAAGCAGGAATGTATCCGGTAGTGGCATTGTCTGAAACAATCGCCGTATTATTGGCATCACTATAAGTACCACTAACATAACTTAATTGGGTGGTAAGCAGCAATGATTTGTAACCAAAACTAATGCCTCCTCTAAAAATATGTTGTGGGGCATTCTCCACTTTTTTTCCTTTTGTATTGGCGTCTTTATGATCGCCACTGTATTGGGCATCCGTAAAAGCATACGAACTGAACACAATTACATCTGCGTGTACACTTTTGGTAAAAGCCCTCACCGGATTAAATTCAATATAAGTTTCTATTCCTTTGCTGGTACTTGCGCCAACATTAGTAATGAGTCTGTAGTTAGTACCGGTAGGAGTGATGGTGCCTACCCGATTGTTGTATTGTAAATAAAATCCACTTACATCAAATTGCAGATAGTTTTTCACTTTACCTCTATAGCCAATATCTACATTATAGCCCCTTGCATCTTTTAAATCCGGATCAATAACATCGGTTGTAGGTGGTGCTTGAAGATTCGCAAATTGAATGGGTCGGTATGCCTGAGATATATTGGCGTATAGCTCTGTTTGAGGGGTTAAATGGAATTCAGTTCCAATTCCACCCAATAAGAAACTTCTACTTCTATTAATATTTTGCAGGTTAATGGCCACGCCCGTTGAGCTTAATCCGTTTCTTCCGGAAGCAGCCCCTTCCAGCCATTCATATCTGATGCCGGGTATAATGTAGAGTTGATCCGAGAGCCTAAAAATATTTTCAATAAATGCAGCGGCGTTATTCGATTTAAAACTTACGTCTCTGGGATAAAGTCCGGTAACACTTACATCATAGTTCGATCCGGTGGTACCTTTTCCATCAGCTAATCGATCAGTAGTTCCGGTATATAATCTGATTCCACCCGATACCGTATTTTTCATCTTTCCAATCAAGTAATCTGTGATGAGTCTACTTTCAACACCATAGTTTCTGTATTGATCTAAATTAACTATCCTATTGTTATATTGATTGGTAGTTGTATTAATACTATCTTTTACTGTGATGCCTTGTAAAAAGCCTACACTGTTTCTGTCACCAACAGTTCCGAATATTTTGGTGTACCACCTACTATGATCATTTATTTCGTATTGAAGGGTGATGGCAGGGGTAGTCCATTTAATATCAAACCAGTTTCTGCTTCTAAAACTTTGTTGCGCATCTTGCGTAATTTGTGCATCTGTTAAACCTCCGGATTGTTGACTCCTGAATTGCGAATGCATCAATTCAAAAGTTAATGAAAACTGATTAGTAAAACGATAGGTAACAGATCCGAAGCCTGCTTTCGTAAAAAATTGACTGTTGTTTCTCCATCCTTCTCCATTTCTTTGATCAAAGAAAGTATAATAATTTACTTTGCCTTTTTTTCCGCCAATGGCATTAAAGCTATTTAATAAACCATTGCTTCCAATGGTTTGCTGCGTTTCAAACTCAACGGGCTTATTTATTTCACTTCCGTTTTTTAAAATATAATTAACCATACCACCAAACTGTGGTCCATATTGTAGTGCACCTTGGCCTCTTACTATTTCAATTCTTTGAACAGCCTGCAGTTGTGGGTTGTAATAAGCTTCCGGATAACCAAAAGGGTCGGCTGCAATATCATAACCATTTTGTCTAACATTAAATTCCCAACTTCTATTGGGACTTAATCCTCTTGCCGCAATGCCAATTTGAATGCCACTTGGGTCGCTTTCCCAGATATGTATGCCGGGCACTTTAGCTAATACTTGTCGCATGGTATTGTTGGCAATATTACCCTGAACATTCTCCAATACAATTAAGGCATTTTTCTTACCTGCATATATATTGGTTCCTACTATTTCAGGTAATTGTTGGTAGTCACTTTTGCTATTTCGGCCTACAACGGTTACATCTTTTAAACTATGCCATTGAGTAGTATCTGTTTCCCTTTTTATGGTTTGTGCTTGTATAGGTTGATTCAAACCCAGTATTAGCGCTATTAGTAGTATATATATATGTACAAAAAAGTTCATGCCGCAAAAGTAGTTACCAACCCATGTTACCATTTACGTAATTGGAAATGCTCTTTATGAAATCAGGAAAAACTTAAGTCAGGTGTTATGTATTCATTCGCTATTCATGCCCCTACTCATGTTCTTTATTTCCTCTTAACAGTAATACCCAATCAACATCACCTAAAGTATACTCCACAAAAATATTGATTGATGTACTGGTTGATCAAATTCGAGTTATTGACAACAAAAGACTTATACATAACTTTGATTAATACAATTATATTTTTTTGCTAAATTTCAATTATATTTAGCCAGTCAAATTAGAAGCACTTAATAATTCTTTTTTATGCTAGTCTTTACTTCCTATCTATGCTTTTTGACATGTGGTATCAGCGTAATCTTTTCAATATATTTATTTTCTCGTTTTAGGCAGTTTATCAATACATATTATTTAATAGCCCTCATTTTCAGTATTTTTTGGGTTGAATTTTATATTTATGCCCTTAATTCAAAAGTTATACTTGAATTAGCATTTTTGTTTAGAACGGCTTTACCATTTAGAGGTCTTATGCCAGTATTTTTATGGTTATACGTTTGGAAAATGTTGCATCCCGATCAAAAACTCAAACGCATTCAATTATTACATTTTATTATTCCGCTTGTTTTAATCATTTGTTTGTTGCCGGATTTTTTGCAATCCAATAAATTTAAAGTCGAAATATTTCAACAATTTTATTTACGCAATAATGCTTTGATGAATATGCCTGCCGGTTTTATACCTGCCGGTTTCATTCAGCCATTTTTGTTGCTATATGGCTTGTGGTATGCATTTTATACATTATACTATATTTATAATTTTAGTAATCAAAAAGGAGAAAGATTTATAAATAGCAATAAAATTATTTTGCAATGGCTTAA
>CANHJH010000167.1 GCA_947460365.1 Sphingobacteriia bacterium
AATGATTGATGCAAGAAGAATGGAAGTATTTAAGGGGGAGTATGACGTTGCATTAACATCGATTAGTGACGCAGCAGCCGTTATATTAGATGATGCTTTTTTCTCTGCTATGTCTAATTTGTTACCTGTTATTTTTTGTGGAAACGGTGCATTAAAAATTCCGGAAACATATTTATTTAACAACAGGATTATCAGTACTGCACAGCATAGTGTGAGGCACATGGTGGATTTTGCAGAGAAAATATTTGCCAACAAAAATTTTGCAAATTTGTCATTTTCAGCCCCTTTTTATATTAAAGATTTTTATAATGTAAAGAATAATTAATATAACTCGTGAAAAAACATAGCAAATAATCGTATTATGAATTTAAACAAATAATTAACTTTGCAAGGTGTGTAACGCACAATAAAACCAATATAATCCAATTGCTATGAATCCAACTGTGCAATCTATTACTTTAACTAGTGGAGAAAATCCAGTAAAAGTAGATTTTCTTGAGGTAAAGAAAGCTGCATTAATACTTCGTTCAATTAATCATAAACTTAGACAGCAAATTGTAAAATTGCTGGATGAGCAGGTTAAGATGACCGTAACAGAACTATATGTAAAACTCAGATTAGAACAGTCTGTAGCTTCGCAACATTTAGCCATTTTAAGAAGAGCCGGAATTGTAACTACCACTAGAGAAGGTAAGTTTATATTTTACTCTGTTAATTACAACAGACTTTCTGAAGTGATGGTGTTTGTGAAAAATTTGGTAGACTAACCAAATTTTACAAGGGTCATAAAGTCCGATTTTTCAATTTTGGTCTGATCCTTGTAATGTTTTTCCAAATTTTCTGGAAATGTTCATTAAACAATTTTATACTGGCTGCATTAGTGAGGCAGCTTATTATATTGAAAGTGATGGTGTTGCTGCAGTTATTGATCCTTTACGCGATATAGAATCATATCTGGAATTAGCTAAAGAAAGAAAGGCTACCATAAAATATATATTTGAAACTCATTTTCATGCTGATTTTGTTAGTGGTCATTTAGATTTAGCTAAAGTTACCGGTGCTACCATTGTTTACGGCCCTCTTACACAAACTCCCCTACCTGTTCATATTGCTAAAGATGAAGAAGTATTTAGGCTAGGTAAATTATCTATACAAGTTTTACATACGCCCGGACATACCTTAGAAAGTAGTTGTTTTTTATTGAAAGATGAAACGGGTAAAGATATGGCCATTTTTACCGGAGACACCTTGTTTGTTGGTGATGTTGGCAGACCAGATTTGGCACAAAAAACCAACGAAATTACGACAGAAGATTTAGCAGGCATGATGTACGACAGTCTGCAAAAAAGAATTATCCCTTTATCGGATGAGGTAATTGTATACCCCGCCCATGGTGCAGGCAGTAGCTGCGGAAAAAATTTAGGCCCTGAAACGCATAGTACAATTGGTGCACAGAAAGCCAGCAATTATGCTTTACAACCTCAAACTAAAGAAGCATTTATTAAAGCGGTTACCGAAGGATTAACAGCCCCTCCGCAATATTTTCCTATTAATGCAAAAATCAATAAAGAAGGTTATGATAGTTTAGACAGCGTTTTAACAAGTGGATTAAGACCACTCTCTGTTGCTATGCTCAAAGAACATTTACACAATAACTATATTCTATTAGATACAAGAAACTCCGCGCAATTTACACAGGGATTTATTCCGGGCTCCATCAGCATTGGTTTAGATGGCAGATTTGCAGAGTGGGCAGGTAGTTTGCTTCCTTTTAATACCCCTATAGCATTGGTTACAGAAAATGGCAAAGAAAAAGAAAGCATTATCCGACTAGCTCGTGTTGGCTTCGATAAGATAGTTGGCTATGTAGAGGGTGGCTATGAAGCCTGGCAAGCAGCCGGAGAACCGATTGATTTAATTATAGATGTTGAAGTAGATGAAGTAGCTATGGACATAGCTTTTGACCCAAATATGGTTATTTTAGATGTTCGTAAAGAAACTGAATATGCAGATGGCCATATTAAAGAAGCCCTTAATATTCCACTTGATCACTTAACAGACCCCGGCAGTATGGCTGATTTGGATGAACAACAAAATATTTATGTTCACTGCGCCGGTGGTTACCGAAGTGTAATTGCATCTTCTTTAATTAAAAGACAAGGTATCCATAATATCAGAAACATCGTTGGTGGTTATGGGCAAATTAAAGAATTAAGCGACAAGTTCGATATCGAAAAAGATGTATCGGTATTGAACTAATTCAACCCTATTTTAAAAGGCTTTTAGCGTGTAATTCCGGGTCGTAATTCCATTTGAACCTACGATGACTCCATAAAAAATTTGTGGGTCGTTTACGCAGTTCGCCTTCCACAAAGGTTTTATAATCGAGGGTGATTTTACCAAATGGTATATCATTGGGGGTAGTGGTGTACAATGATAATTCTGATTTATAATAACCTCTTTTTACCCGATAATATGTGGCAAAAACAATAGCTGTATTTTTTAATCGAGCTCCTTTTTCTGGCCCGGGCACAAATGGCGTAATTTTTCCCATAAAATCTACCCAATATGCATCTTGTGTTCTGCGAGGATTTTGATCTGCCGCCAATGCCATCGAATATATACCGGTGGCGTATTTATGAAATTTTGTAGTAAAGTCGCTGGCGGGTATTAAAATGGTTTTAAACTTGCTACGCATGTTGTATATAATACGATCGAAAGCCTTGCTCGACAATGGAGCATAAACACCTATAAAAGGATACGTGAAATTTGCCCCGTAAGCCAGGTTTACATATTCCCAATTAAAAAAATGACCCCCATGCACTTGTACACTTTGGCCGGTTTTATATAAATCATTTACTACTTCATAATTACATTCAAATCGTCTGTCTAACTCTTCTTTTGAAATAGAAATCATTTTGATCATTTCAACAAACGTGTCAATCAATTGTCGATAAAATGTTTTTTCAATGATTAATCTTTCCGCCACCGACTTTTCCGGAAAGGCGATTTGAAGATTTTGGCGAACTACTTTTTTTCGATATTGAATGATGTAATAAGTCAATAAATAAAACAAATCAGACAACACATAAGCAATACGCCATGGTAGCAATGAAATGCAATAAAAAATAGGAAAAATGATATAATACATAAATATGGTAAGCTGTTTATGTGTGGCAAAAGTCTGAGTAATCTTATGCAGGATCTACCCAGGTGCCGGTTTCTTTTAATAAATTAATCAATTCTTCCACGGCAATTTCACTGTCAATATTTTTCTTTACTACTTCTTTGCTTTTGTATAAAGTTATTTTACCTACACCACTTCCTACATAGCCAAAATCGGCATCAGCCATTTCGCCAGGGCCATTAACAATGCAACCCATTATAGCTATTTTAACTCCTTTTAAATGATTGGTTACACTTCTTATTTTAGCAGTTGTTTCCTGTAAATCAAACAAGGTTCTTCCACAGCTGGGGCAACTAATGTATTCCGTTTTAGATATCCTTGTTCGGGTGGCCTGTAAAATACTAAAGGCAGATGAGTTAATGAATTGTTCCACTGATTGATTCTTCTGATAATTTCTTCCACCTGTATCTAAGCTGTTGGTATTGATTTGTTCGGTATAGCTATTTGCAGACATTCCCAAGCAAATGCCATCACCCAACCCGTCTAATAACAAGGCCCCACATTCAGTTGAATAATGTAATAAATGTTCGTCTGGCGTATGCCAGTTACTGTCTGTGATCAAAACAACTGGATTCAATACATTTTGATTCATCAGTTCCATCAACATTCTCCGCACGGCAGGCATTGCATGTTTATTTTTACTACTTAAGCCAATCACCACTGTTGGGTCATTCGCAAATTGATCTAAATAGGTGAAATCATTTACCGGAGTTTCATCATTAAAACAATCGAGCATTACTAGATTCAATAGATTGCTTTTTTCGGTGGATGATGTGTACCCTGCGGCATCAAATAATGGGAAATATTTTTCTTTGTCGGCACAAACCAACCAGGTGGCGGGATATACAATTACTTTCAGCGTACCTGGTAAAGCAAAATCTATGATTTGATGTCCGGTGAAAATATAATCAGCAGCAGCATCACCAATATTCCATTTATCGGTATGGGCATCATATTTATAATCAATTGCCACTAGGTGTTCCGGTGTAATTTTATCGACTTTACTGAAATCTGCAATAACAACCGGCACCTGATTACCCCCTATATTACCTACGGCAAAACTGGTTCTTCTTTTATAATGAAAAGGATCGTAAGGTACTTTTTCAATTGTTGGAATAACGCCTTTGTCAGGCAGATTGGTATAACGTTTAACCAGGTCTCTGCATACAGGTATTTCAAATTCAGGATCTTCTGTAAGGCTGATGCGAATGGTATCACCAATACCATCTTCTAAGAGTGTGCCAATACCTGCTGCACTCTTTACTCTACCATCTTCACCATCGCCGGCTTCTGTTACGCCCAAATGTAAAGGGTAACATTCACCAAACTCTTGCTGCATCTGCTGCACCAACAAACGATAAGCTTGTACCATTACTTGTGGGTTGCTCGATTTCATGCTCAAAAGGATGTTGTGGTAATCTTCGGCCCGCGCAATACGTAAAAATTCCATGGCGCTTTCTACCATACCTATAGGTGTATCGCCATAGCGACTCATTATTCTATCACTTAAAGAACCATGATTGGTGCCAATACGCATTGCAGTTCCATGTTCTTTACAGATTTTTACCAATGGCGTAAATCGATCTCTTATGCGCTCAATTTCTTCCAGATACTCTGCATCGGTATAATCAATTTGTTCAAATTTTTTCTTGTCTACATAATTACCCGGATTCACTCTCACCTTCTCTACAATTTTTGCGGCTATCTCTGCTGCATTGGGCGTAAAATGAATATCGGCAACGAGCGGAGTTGTGTATCCGCGTTTGCGTAATTCATTTTTTATGTGGAGTAGATTTTCTGCTTCATTTTTGGAAGGGGCGGTAATGCGAACCAGCTCTGCTCCTGCTTCAATACAACGAATTGCTTGCTCCACAGTTGCGATCGTATCTAACGTATCGGTGGTTGTCATTGTTTGAACCCTAATAGGATGACCATTCCCTAATAATAAATTACCTACTTTTACTTCTCGCGTTTTTAAGCGGCTGAACTGTGTGAGTGAATTACAATATAGTTGCATGGAGTATTTGCTTTATCGTTTATTTTTTACCTGCTAAAAATCCTTGTTGCTTTAAAATATCTTTCAAGAGGTCTAATCGTACCTTTTTAATTTTGGTATCGGCAGCGCCTTCTATATTTAATACAAAAAAATAGGGGTGTTTGTTCTCTTCAATCCATCCAACTATCCAACCCAACAATTTACCATTGGGCAGGAATGCGGTTCCTGTTTTGTAACTGAGCTGATAATTGGCGTTAGACTCTTGCAGCATAATTTGTTTAACAATTTGCTGTGTTCTTTTTTGAAAGGGTAATTGTGAAAAGTATAATTTCTTTACCAGTCCTAGTTGCTCATCGGCAGTTATTTTAAGTGTTTGATTTAACCAAAAACTATCAACATGACTACCTATTTCATGATTGCCATACTTTAAACTATCTAACCAGTATTGCATAGTATCTTTACCAATTCTGCGAGCTACTTCCTGAAAATAAGGAACAGCAGATACTTTAAAAGCCTCTTCTAAATTCAACGCTTGATTCCAATCCGAAGCGGTATCTCCGTTTGGAAACACACGGAATTTCCCATCCCAGGGGATAACCATTTTTTCGTTAGAGATACGTCCCGTTTCAATTCCTATTAAAGCATTAACAATTTTAAAAGTAGAGGCTGGTGTATAAGCTGAATCTCTAAACCGTTTTAAGTTATAGATGGTAAAGTCCCCAGCGCCATTGTCGAACAAGCCAAAGCTGCCGGTAACGTTCTGCTGATCAAAAAACGTTTTTAATTGATTATCTACTTTAACATTATTGGGGGAGCAGCCATTTAATATAGCAAT
>CANHJH010000168.1 GCA_947460365.1 Sphingobacteriia bacterium
ATAGTATTGCATCCCCTCCACAGTCCTCGTATAATAGAAGTAACCATTTTTAAATACAGGCACACTCTCATCTTTTTCTTTAATTCTAGCTTTCATTTCGTTGAAAAGCTTTTCTTGTAACAACTTGGTTCCATTCATCATGGTATCTGTATATGCATTCTCCGCTTTTAGGTAGTCTACAACATTGGAACTGTCTTCCCCTTTGTTAAAGAAGTCAATCATCCAATAATAATTGTCTAATACAGTATCTCCATGTAATACTCTTGTATGTGGTTTCATTGCAGCTATTGGTGCTTTAATAGCGGGCCATGCATAATTTGTTTGGTTCATCGTCGACTTATTTTTGCAGGAAAAAATGGTGACTGCGCAAAAAATGATTATTACAGTTTGTTTCATTTTCTTTTTTTTTATACTGTTAAGGTATAAAAAAAAGCCATGGAAAATTTATTCAATGGCTTTTTAAACTGTTAATTTTTGTACTTATTTTTCTGCAGTTATGCCGGCTCTTAAATATTCGTTATTCAAGCGTGCAATATTAGCAATTGAGATTTCTTTCGGACAGGTAGCTTCACACGCACCAGTATTGGTACATGCCCCAAATCCTTCCTTATCCATCTGAGCAACCATATTCATTACACGAGTTTTTCTTTCTGGTCCGCCCTGCGGTAACAATGCCAAATGTGATACTTTAGCACTCAGAAATAACATGGCAGAACTATTTTTACAAGCCGCAACACATGCACCACAACCTATACACATGGCTGCCGCAAAAGCACTGTCTGCGTTATCTTTATTAATTGGTAAAGAGTTACCATCTACCGCATTACCCGTATTTACACTGATGTACCCACCGGCTTGAATAATACGGTCAAAAGATGATCTGTCTACCATTAAATCTTTTATCACTGGAAATGCTGAAGCTCTCCAAGGCTCTACTACAACGGTATCTCCATCTTTAAATGCGCGCATGTGAAGTTGACAAGTTGTATTTGCTGCCCATGGCCCATGCGGTTTACCATTAATATACATGGAACACATTCCACAAATACCCTCGCGACAATCATGATCAAACGCTATTGGCTCTTTTCCTTCCACAATTAATTGCTCATTCAATACGTCGATCATTTCAAGGAATGACATTTCAGAAGAAATGTTTTTTACCGGATAGCTTTCAAACTTACCCTTATCACTGCTGTTTTTTTGTCTCCAAACTTTTACAGTCAGATTCATATTGTAGTGTTCCATAATTTGAAATGTTTATAGGTTGCAAGCATACAATTTAATGCTGATTTTGATGATTGATTACTTGCAGCACAAATGTTTTAAAATATTATTTGTAGTTACGTTGAGAGGGTTTAATTACTTCATAATTCAATTTTTCCTTATGTAATTCCCACTGGTGATCTTTTTTAAATTCCCAGGCAGCAACATACATATAGTTTTCATCGTCTCTTAAAGCTTCTCCATCCGGTGTTTGATACTCTTCTCTGAAGTGTCCTCCACAGCTTTCATTTCTGTTAAGTGCATCAATACACATTAATTCACCCAATTCAATGAAATCAGCTACTCTGTTCGCTTTGTCCAATTCAGGATTCATTTCATTGACTTCTCCCGGAATTCTTACATCACTCCAAAATTCTTGCTTCAAAGCCTGTACTTCGCGAATTGCTTGTTCCAAACCTTCTTTGTTACGAGCCATTCCACATTTATCCCAAATTATTTTTCCTAAACGCTTATGAAAACTTTCTACTGTTTGCGTTCCTTTAATGTTCATTAAGTTCTGAATACGATCGCTTACATTTTTTTCAGCTTCTTCAAACGCAGGGTGAGTGGTTTCGATGGCTTTATTGTAAATAGCATCTGCTAAAGTATTGCCTAATGTATATGGTATAACAAAGTATCCATCCGCTAAACCTTGCATTAAGGCAGATGCTCCTAATCTGTTGGCTCCATGATCGCTAAAGTTAGCTTCACCCAAAGCATATAATCCCGGAACTGTAGTCTGTAACTCATAATCTACCCATAATCCCCCCATGGTATAGTGAACTGCAGGGTATATACGCATCGGCACTTCATACGGGTTTTCACCAGTAATCTTTTCATACATGTCAAACAAGTTTCCGTATTTCGCTTTTACTACCTGCTTACCTAATGCGATGATTTCTTCTTTGCTTACATTATTGCGACCTTCCTTGCTTACTTCAATTTTACCATAACGCTCTATCGCATCTGCATAATCTAAATAAACAGCTTGCTTACTACTACCCACACCATATCCTGCATCGCAACGCTCTTTTGCAGCTCTTGATGCCACATCTCTTGGCACTAAATTCCCAAATGCTGGATATCTTCTCTCCAAATAATAATCGCGCTCTTCTTCCGGTATATCAACCGCTTTGCGGGTGTCATGCTGTTTTTTGGGTACCCAAATTCTTCCATCATTTCTTAATGACTCCGACATCAATGTTAATTTTGACTGATGGTCTCCACTAACTGGTATACAAGTCGGGTGAATTTGTGTGAAACATGGATTAGCAAATGCTGCCCCATTTCTATGTGCTTTCCACGCAGCGGTAACATTGCTTCCCATTGCATTGGTTGATAAATAAAATACATTACCATAACCACCGGTGCATAATAAAACTGCATGACCAAAATGTCTTTCTAATGTACCATTTACTAAATCACGTGCTATAATACCACTCGCTTTTCCGTCAATTTTAACCACTTCCAGCATCTCATGGCGTGCATACATTTTTACATTTCCCAATGCCACCTGGCGCTCTAATGCCTGGTATGCTCCAATTAGCAATTGCTGACCCGTTTGTCCGGCTGCATAAAATGTTCTCTGAACCTGTGTACCACCAAATGAACGGTTACTTAATAATCCGCCATATTCACGTGCAAATGGCACCCCTTGTGCAACACACTGATCGATAATATTAACACTCACTTCTGCTAAACGATGAACATTCGCTTCACGTGCACGGTAATCGCCCCCCTTTATGGTATCATAAAATAAACGGAAAACACTATCCCCATCATTCTGATAGTTCTTTGCAGCGTTAATACCGCCTTGCGCAGCAATAGAGTGTGCCCGGCGAGGTGAGTCCTGGAAACAAAAGGCTTTTACCTTATATCCCAATTCTCCTAATGAAGCTGCCGCAGATGCACCCGCTAAACCGGTACCTACTACAATAACTTCTAATTTTCTTTTATTTGCAGGATTTACAAGCTTACAATGCCCCTTGTAATCGATCCATTTTGAATCAAGTGTTCCGGAAGGTATTTTAGAATCTAACATATATTGCAATGTTTGTTTTAATTAGAATGATTGTTAAATTGAAGTAATGAAACTTGAACTATTCCCAGCTTCTGTATTTTTTATTTTACCCAACCTAAATAAAAGCTGATGGGCATTAATGCAAATACTAAAGTAATAATTACTGAAAATCCATATCCCATACTAGACAGCATTAAATGATAACGCTTATTATGAACGCCTAATGTTTTAAATGCACTTTGAAAACCATGCGCTAAATGATAACCTAAAGATAAACATCCCAGAACATATACAATAACTACCCATAACTCAGTAAAGGTAGATTTCATTAATCCAAACATATTATGCATTTCTACCCCATTATAATTAATATCTTCTAATCCTTCGCCGGTAAAACGTGCCGATGTCCAGAAATTATAAAGATGTAAAACCAGAAACAATAAAATAATCGTTCCCAATAATCCCATGCTTCTGCTGTACCACTTACTACCACTGTTGCCGTAGTTAACAGCATACCCTACTTTTCTTTTACCTCTGTTACTCAATTCAAGCATTAAACCTTGAATGATGTGTAACAATAAACCGGCAAATAGCCCAATTTCCAAAACTCTAGGTGCTACCATTGAACCCATAAAGTGTGCGGCTTTGTTGAACATTTCACCATTGTCGTTGGCCCAAATACAGGCATTTAGCCCTGCATGTACCACTAAAAATAATATCAAAAAAATTCCGGTTAAACCCATGATGAGTTTTTTACCGACAGATGTAGAGAAGACTTGTTTCCAGGTCATAATTCAGTTTTATTGGTTAAATCTTTGCAAAAATAACACATCAAGTAATGCCAATTGATAAAATGTTATTTTTCTCAGAATTTACTAACAAGTTATTATGTAAACAGTTTAAATACGCCTAATTTATTTGGTTTGTTTACTTAATCATATCTATCCATTCATTTCTTTAAACAGTATTTTCAACCGTTTACATAAAATTATCTATTTTAAAGCTAATACCTAGTTACTTTTGGGTATGCTTAAATTACTGAGTATTTTATGGACCAGCTTTAGAATGGCTTTACAGGAGCTACGTGTAAATAAATTACGTACGTTTCTTTCCTTGTTCGGAATTACTATTGGTATATTCTGTATCATCGGTGTATTAGCTACTGTAGATAGTTTAGAACGTAAAGTTCAAAATGATTTAAAATCATTAGGTACTAATACCATCTACATAGACAAATGGAATTATGGCGGTGGGGCCGACTATCCTTGGTGGAAGTATGTTAAACGCCCCGTAATGAAATACGATGAAATGAAGGTGATTAAAAGTAAAAGCCAACTGGCTTCTTATGTTGCCATGTTCGTCAGCAATAATGTGAACCTGAATTATGGAGATGTTATACTCAACAACATTAACATGTACGGCGTTTCAAACGAATTCAGTAATATACAATCTATTGAAGTTGATTTTGGCCGTTACTTAAATGAGTCTGATTTTACACGAGGCGCTGGAATTGGAGTGATAGGGTATAAAGTGGCCGATGAATTGTTTGGAAACTCTGAAAAAGCAGTTGGTAAAGAAGTGGCTTTTGGTGGAAGGAGGGTATATGTAGTTGGCGTCATCAAAAAACAAGGACAGAGCTTTGTAGGTGGGTATGATTACGATAATTGTCTATTGGTACCTTACCGCTATTTTGCCAGTATATTCAACCCCGATAACAATAACCCCAATATAATGGTGCAGGGTAAAAGTAATATTGCTTCTTCTGCTTTAGCCGATGAATTAAATGGAGTTATGAGGCAAATCCGCAAATTAAGTCCTACCCAAGAAGATAATTTTTCTTGTAATGATGTGGCTATGTTCAGCGATCAAATCAAAGGATTCTTTGGTAAAGTTAGCTCCGGTGGTTGGGCCATTGCAGGGCTTAGTTTGATTGTAGGTGCTTTTGGAGTTGCCAATATTATGTTTGTAACGGTGCGGGAACGTACCAGTCAAATTGGATTAAAAAAAGCCATTGGCGCTAAAAAAAATACCATTTTAACGGAGTTCTTAATAGAAAGTGCTTTTTTATGTATTATTGGCGGATTGGTTGGACTTTTATTAGTATGGATATTGTCGCTGATATTGAGTAGTGTATTGCCTTTCCCTATCTTTATTGCACCTAATATCATTGGATTAGCATTGAGTATTTGTATTGTTTTGGGCGTACTCGCCGGAATCATTCCTGCATCTATTGCTGCTAAAATGGATCCGGTTGTGGCTATTCGTACTAAATAATACAAAAGTCAAAATTCAAATTTCAAAAGCCAAAATTGTACCTTTGCTAAAAAACAATAATTGCCCTGTATTTTAGCTATAGAATCTTCTTGTGATGAAACCGCTGCAGCTGTTTGTGTAGATGGACAAATTATCAGTAATGTAATTGCCTCTCAGGCAATACATGAGCAGTATGGCGGGGTTGTTCCTGAATTAGCCAGTAGAGCGCACATGGAAAACATTGTTCCCGTGGTAGACCAAGCGATAAAACAAGCCGCCGCTGCACTAAATGATCCGCCTTTTACACTAAATTCTATTGATGCCATTGCATTTACCCAAGCACCCGGTTTAATAGGTTGTCTGTTAGTAGGCGCGCAATTTGCTAAATCCTTATCCTTATCTTTAAATAAACCGCTTATAGCCGTGCATCACATGCAAGCCCATGTGTTAGCCAACCTTATTCCTCAAGAAA
>CANHJH010000169.1 GCA_947460365.1 Sphingobacteriia bacterium
ATTAGCGTCCTTTATTACAGTTTTTTTAATGCGCAGTATTACTATAGAGGAATTACAAGGATTTAGTGACGCTTTGCTGGAATTATCTGTAAAGGTAAATCTAACAGGGGGTAAGCTAATTGATATTGTAGGTACTGGGGGGGATGGAAAAAACTCTTTTAATATTTCAACATTAGCCTGTTTTATTGTAGCAGGTGCTGGACAAAAAGTTACGAAACATGGGAACTATGGCGCTTCTACAATAAGTGGTTCTTCCAATGTAATGGAGCAGATTGGTTATAAATTTAAAAACGATAATAGTTTATTACAGCAAGAACTAGATGAAGCCAATATTTGTTTTTTGCACGCACCTTTATTTCATCCGGCATTAAAGTTAGTAGGACCCACTCGAAGAAATTTAGGTGTTCGTACTTTTTTTAATATGTTAGGCCCAATGGTAAATCCTGCTAAACCGCATTATCAATTGGTAGGTGTCTATAATTTAGAAATGGCAAGAATTTATAATTACTTGTTGCAAGAAACAGGTAATTCATTCACTATCATACATAGCTTGGATGGGTATGATGAAATCTCATTAACTAATGATACAAAAGTTATCACCAACGAGGGAGAAAAAATTATGACACCCAATCAATTAGGTAAAAGAATAGTTGCTCAGGAAGAAATATATGGGGGTAACACTGTAGAGGAATCGGCCGAAATATTTTTGAAAATAATAAAAGGGGAAGGTACTGCTTCTCAAAATGCGGTTGTATTAGCTAATGCGGCAATGGCATTGTATTGCACTGGTGATTTTACTGATTATGATTCAGCATTTGCAGCTGCAGTGGTAAGTTTAGAGAGCGGAAATGCTTTTAAAGGGTTGAATAAATTGATTGAATTACAATAATCTTAATTAGATATTTTATAACTGAAAGGAATTGCTGTATCATGAATATTTTAGATAAAATTGTTGATCAAAAAAAGATTGAAGTTGCTGAAAGGAAACAGATTCGTTCTATTCTAGACTTAGAAAAAGAAGGCCTATTTTCAAAAGATAATTACTCGCTTGCTTCTTTTCTTTGCAATGACGCAAAGACTGGGATTATAGCAGAGTATAAAAGAATGTCTCCTAGTAAGGGAGTCATCAATCATCAATCAACAGTGGAAGAAGTAACTGCTGCATATGTAGCTAATGGCGCATCTGGTTTATCTGTTTTGACTGATGAATTGTTTTTTGGTGGAAGGATGGAAGATTTGGTAAAGGCTACAGTCAACAACATTCCGTTGCTCCGTAAAGATTTTATGATTGATGAATATCAATTAATTGAAGCAAAAGCCTTTGGTGCTGACGTTATTTTGTTGATAGCAGCATGTTTAACATCCAATGAAGTTAAACAAATGGCTTCAACTGCTAAAAATATCGGGTTAGAAGTGTTGCTTGAAATTCATAATGAACAAGAGTTGGATCATATTTGTGAGGATGTAGATTTTGTTGGAGTGAATAACAGGAACTTAAAAAATTTTGAAGTAAGTATCAATACTTCTTTACAATTGATCAATAAAATACCTACTACAAAAATAGCTATTGCAGAAAGTGGTATTAATAATGTAGAAACAATCATTACCTTAAAAAAGGCAGGCTTTAAAGGATTTTTAATCGGCGAACATTTTATGAAAGAGCATAATCCTGCAAATGCATTTGCTGATTTTGTGAAACAATTAAATTTCAAACAAAATGCGAATTAAAGTTTGTGGATTAACCATTGTTGATCAATTCTTACAGTTGGATAAGTTAGGTATTGAATTGGGTGGATTTATTTTTTATCCTAAATCTCCCCGATACGTATTCAATCATCTCCATGCCAAGGATATTAAAAATCTAAAAGGAGCATCAATAAACAAAGTAGGCGTATTTGTAAATGAAACAATAGAAGATGTATTGAAAATTGTGGATGATTGTGGGATTTCTATCGTTCAATTACATGGAGATGAAACACCACATTATTGTGAAAAAATAGCAGAATATGTTTCTGTAATTAAAGCATTCAGACTAAGAGATGAAGATGATGTGCTATGGAAAATAAAAGATTACCAGGATGTTGCTGACATGTTTTTGTTTGATACGGCAACTGCCGGTTATGGAGGATCTGGACAGCTTTTTGACTGGAATATATTGAAAGGCCTTTCACTTAATAAACCCTTTTTATTAAGTGGTGGAATTGGGATGGATGACTTGGTGAAAATAAAAGAATTCATTCAAGACCATGTTTCTGACAACCTTTTTGCGCTTGATATTAATAGCAAATTTGAAATTAAGCCAGGCGTAAAGAATATTGAACTTATCGAAAAATTCATAGCACAATTTATCAATGTAAAAAGCAGCATTAAAGAAATAAATAATTAAAATTCAATAATAAGTATATGAAAGATTTTCAGCAACCCACAGAACAAGGTTATTACGGACAATTTGGTGGTGCATATATACCTGAAATGCTTCATGCAAATGTTGAAGAATTACGTCAGCAATATTTGACTATAATGCATGAGCCTTCATTTATAAAAGATTTTGAATTATTATTAAAAGACTATGTAGGGCGGCCAACTCCGCTGTTTTTAGCAGAAAGATTAAGTAAACAGTACAATACTACTATTTATTTGAAACGTGAAGACTTATGTCACACCGGGGCGCATAAAATCAATAACACCATTGGCCAAATTTTATTAGCAGAACGATTAGGCAAAACTCGTATTATTGCAGAAACAGGGGCTGGGCAGCATGGTGTGGCAACTGCAACTGTATGTGCTTTAAAAGGGTTGGAATGTATCGTTTATATGGGGGAGAAAGATATAGAACGTCAGGCACCAAATGTTGCTCGGATGAAAATGCTTGGGGCTAAAGTTATACCAGCTACCAGTGGCAGTAAAACTTTAAAAGATGCAACGAATGAGGCAATAAGAGATTGGATTAATCACCCGCACAATACACATTACATCATTGGAAGTGTTGTTGGCCCTCATCCATATCCGGATTTAGTTGCAAAATTTCAAAGTGTAATTAGTAAAGAGATCAAGCTGCAATTAAAAGAGAAAACCGGACATGAATTACCTACTCATATAATTGCTTGTGTTGGTGGGGGAAGTAATGCAGCAGGCGCTTTTTATCATTTCTTAAACGCGCCCGAAGTAAAAATTATAGCTGTTGAAGCCGCTGGTCATGGGGTGAATTCAGGTATGAGTGCTGCAACTTCTCAATTGGGTAAACCTGGTATATTACATGGCAGTAAAAGTCTGTTAATGCAAACCGATGACGGTCAGGTAGTTGAACCGCATAGCATTTCAGCTGGTTTAGACTATCCTGGTATTGGCCCTCTGCATGCAAACTTGTTTGAAACTGGTAGAGCTACCTTCCTAAGTGCAACAGATGAGGAAGCTTTAAACGCAGCTTTCCATGTAAGTAAAATGGAAGGAATAATCCCCGCATTAGAAACAGCTCATGCATTTGCTGCGTTAGATCAATTAAGTTTCCAACAATCCGATATTGTAGTGATTTGTTTGAGTGGAAGAGGCGATAAAGACTTAGGAACTTATATGCAAGTAATGAAATGAAAAGGTGGCTTTACTAATTAGGTTAACAATCAAATGATTCATATGTCTAGAATACAAAATATATTTAACCAAAAAAAACAAAATGTACTCAACGTATATTTTACTGCTGGATACCCTCAATTAACGGATACTTTACCTGTAATGAAATCATTGGCTTTATCGGGTGTTGATTTAATTGAAATTGGGATGCCCTACAGTGATCCACTTGCAGATGGACCTGTCATTCAAGATAGTAGTTCAAAAGCACTATTAAATGGAATGAGTATTCAAGCATTATTTAAGCAGTTGGAAGGTTTTAGAAAGGACCATGACTTAGCAAATGTTGGAGTGGTATTAATGGGATACATGAATCCTGTATTACAATATGGTTTTGAAAAGTTCTGTACAGATGCTGCAAGCGTTGGCGTAGACGGTTTAATTATTCCTGATTTGCCCGAATACGAATTTGAAGAAGTTTATGGATCAATTATAAAAAAGCATGGTCTTGATTTTATATTTCTGGTAACGCCGGAAACAACAGAGGAAAGAGTGCACAAGTTAGATGCTTTAAGTACTGGCTTCTTATATGCAGTAAGTTCTTCTGCTACAACAGGTGGCGATAAAGATTTTACTGCCGTTGAAACTTACTTACAAAAATTACAACAAATGGATCTTAATAATCCGGTTTTAGTTGGATTTGGTATTAAAGACAAAACCACATTTCATTCTGCTTGTAAACATGCAAATGGTGCAATTATTGGTTCAGCATTTATTCAATCACTTAGTAGTATGAATAATATTTCAACAGAAATTAAGGACTTTGTCAATAAAATTATAGGTTAAATAAATTAAATACTAAATAAATTGAATCTTGTTATTCTAAAATACAATGCTGGAAATATTCAATCTGTATTATATGCACTTGAGCGAATTGGCGCAACCGCATCTGTTACAGACAATATGGAGGATATTCAATCAGCAGACAAAGTTATTTTTCCGGGTGTTGGCGAAGCCAGTTCCGCAATGAATTATTTGAAATCCAAGCAACTCGATCAATTAATCGTGTCTTTAAAACAACCTGTATTGGGGATCTGTTTAGGAATGCAATTGATGTGCAAATTCAGTGAAGAAAATAATACCCATTGTTTGGGAATATTTGATGAACAGGTTAAAAAATTCACTTCAAGTCTAACTCCGATTAAAATTCCTCAAATTGGATGGAATAACATTTATAGTTTAAAATCACCATTGTTTAATCAAGTTAATAATAATAGTTACTGTTATTTTGTGCATGGTTTCTACGCATCCATAGGGGAACATACAATTGCTACTACTTTGTATGGTAACGAATACAGTGCTGCATTACAAAAAAATAATTTTTACGGAGTACAATTTCATCCTGAAAAAAGTGCTGGCGTTGGAGAACAAATCTTATCGAATTTTATAAATCTTTAAATACATGCAAATTATTCCTGCAATCGATATTATAGATGGCAAATGTGTTCGGCTTACTCAAGGAGATTATTCACAAAAAAAAATATACAATGAAAATCCATTAGAGGTTGCAAAAGAATTTGAAAGTGCCGGAATTAATCGATTGCATTTGGTTGATTTAGATGGCGCAAAAGCAGGGGCTGTAAAAAATTGGAACGTACTTGAATCTATAGCGACTAATACTAAATTACGTATTGATTTTGGTGGTGGAATTAAGCAGGAAGATGATTTGAAAATTGTCCTAAATTCTGGTGCAAGTATGGCAACCATTGGGAGTTTAGCAGTGAAAAAACCTGACCTGTTCATTGAATGGGTTGAAAAATATGGTGCGGATAGATTTTTTTTAGGAGCAGATGTCAGAGAGGAGAAAATAGCAATTGGCGGTTGGATGGAAACTACCGATGTTTCCATATTTGATTTTTTAAATGGTTTCATAAAAAAAGGGATCACTCAAATTTTTTGTACGGATATAAGCAAAGACGGTAAGTTAGAAGGACCTGCCATAGAACTATACAAAAAAATGATGCTACAAATTTCTGGATTGAAGTTAGTTGCCAGTGGGGGAGTGAGTAACATGGAAGATCTAGAAGCACTAAAAAATATCGGATGTAGCGGTGTAATTATTGGGAAAGCTATTTATGAAGGTAGAATTACGTTAGAACAACTAATTAAATTTATGTAATATTTTGTAAAAAAATTAATTATAGTGCTTACAAAAAGAATCATTCCCTGTTTAGATATAAAAGATGGGCGTACTGTTAAAGGGGTAAATTTTGAAAACATCAGAGACGCTGGTGATCCTATTGAGTTAGGCGCTATGTATGCCGCTCAAGGGGCTGATGAATTGGTGTTTTTAGATATTACCGCTACCAACGAGCGCAGAAAAACATTAAGTGCTTTGGTCAATA
>CANHJH010000170.1 GCA_947460365.1 Sphingobacteriia bacterium
ATGCTTGATTTTAAAGCGTTAGAAAGATTGAGAGTAATTGGAGGATTAAGGGTAGAACAATTTAGCCAAAGATTAAATTGGGTAGATTTATCAGGTAAGGACGCAAAAATAGATACGAGCTATGTTGATTTCCTTCCTTCTGTTAATTTGATTTATGAATTGACAGATAAAGTAAACTTAAGAGCGAGTGCTTCTAAAACCTTATCTCGCCCTGAGTTCAGAGAGTTTGCACCAATGGCTTTTTACGAAATAAATTACAATGCCATCATCACTGGAAATCCTTTGTTGGTTAAAACACAAGTTTATAATTATGACTTTAAATTTGAATACTACCCAACAGCAGGTCAATTGTTTTCAGTGAATCCATTCTATAAAGAATTTGTAAATCCAGTTCAATCGGTATCTCAAGGAGGTGGAACAGGTATTAACAAATTCTCATACATTAATGCAGCAAAAGCACAAGCTTATGGTGTAGAATTTGAAGCTAGATTAAACATGGGAAGTGTATTTAAAAATTCTAAATCAGAGTGGTTAAAAGGACTTACCGTATTTGCTAATTATTCATTGATTTATTCTAAGGTTACTTTGAGCGATTCTGCAAGTAATTCAGGAAACAGTGTAAACGATATGCCTTTACAAGGACAATCACCTTATGTATTCAATGCAGGTGTTATGTACTCAAACACAAAAAAGAAATTGGATGTGAGTGTAACAGTAAATCAAATTGGTCGCAGATTGGCTTTTGTTAACCAAGCAAGAGAATACTTGATTTGGGAAAATCCAAGAACAGTGGTTGATCTAAGTGTTTCAAAAACATTCTACAAAAAGTTAGTTGGTAAAATTACCTTAGGTGATATTTTAGCTCAACCATTGGTTTACTACCAAGACTTAAACAAAAATGGCAATTATGATGAAGGATCAGATGTGAGTACATTCAAATACAGAAATGGAAACACCACCTCATTCTCACTTTCTTATACTTTTTAAGAAAATACTATTATAAGATTTGAAAGTCCTGCCTTGGCAGGACTTTTTTTGTTTATTATAACTCTATTTAAGAAGATAGGTTGCGATACTGCTTTAATTATTCAATGCTACTTGCATTATCCATTCTCCAATTTGTTTAATGGATGAATCTGCAAGTTTTATCTGTCCTTGAGGCATTCTTTTAGAAGATACAGCTTGATATAAGGAAAAAACTGTAGTGGTGTCTTTGGGAACTACTAATGGTTTAGGTTGGGCAATTAAATTATCATAGACATCTAATCCATTATGACAATTTGGATCAGAACAGTTGCTGCTCAGAATGGGTTTAATGTTTCTAGAAAAACTTACTGAATCTATTTTTATGATAGGACTATAAACCACACTGGTATTGTCTTTACTGCAAGAAACAAATATAGTAATTAGAATCGCAGTGATGGGCAATTGATTGTATGCTTTCATTTTTTATTTAGCTGCTTGCAACATTTTCTTAGATAAATTGAAATTGCCTATTTCTTTAAAATACTGCGATAGATTTTCGTAAACTATTTTAGACTTAACAGTACTTTTCTCAATAGCCCTTGCTGAAAAATTTAAAGCAGCTTTGTTAAAGCCACTAGTAAAGCAGAAAATAGCCTTATTTTGATCACTCATATTTTGGTATTGATGATTAAATGACAAGCTATTAAAAAATGCTGAGAAATAATTTTGCTTTACTTTATTATTAACCAATTCTAATATCTCTTGCTCGCTAAAGGGCTTTTTAAACTCATTTTTCAATATCATTTCCTCTGTTAACTCAGGTATGTTTGGATAGTCATTTCTTTTAGTATAAATCACTGATAGTTGGTCGAAGTAAACAAGTTTCCAATCCTGCTTATTTTGCAATATGGATATCCACCAATTGCCATACATTCCCGTTTTAATATAAGGGAAGATGGCGATATTGGCTTGATAGAAATCGCAAATTTTAGGAAACATATTTGGCTCAAATGACTTAAGGTATGAATTGAAAAAGTCACCCATTAATTCCAAACGACCATCTGCAAACACAGGTTTGTCTAATTCAAAGCTCAACTGCCCTCCAAAGCCTAAAAAATTGATGCATTTGCCTTCCAATTGATTGTTTGCAATAAACCTTGATGATGTTATAGGTAATAAGTTGTTATCAGCTCCCAATCCAAAAGTAAATGGTTGTTTGGAGGCTATATAATATCCGCCATTGATTACAGATAAAATGAATAGTAGGCTTACTATACTTAATGTAATAAAATAGTAGTTCAGGGATTTATTTAGCGAAACCAAGTTTATTGTTGGCTTTTTTCCTACCTGCATATTGAATTTATTTCTAATGAAATTAGGAATGGGCAGGTACCTAATAATGATTGGACTTGCTATGAAAAATTGGAATCCAAAATTCTTTACGGCTAAAATACCAATATAGCTAAAGGAGACTAGTAATAGCATTTCAATGTATCTTCTATTGATAATAATTCTTGGAAGGCTTATTAAGGCCAATAAATTGAATAAATACATATAGAAGCTAGGTGCAAATGGGAACAGCCCACCATAGCTAAGTAAATCTTCTTTGAAATTTGTTTCAGTGAAAAGTGATTGAAACTCTCCAATATATAGGTTCTGTAAGTTATTATTAGTTTGAATTAACCCAAATTGTTTTATGGGAAACAATAGTCCTTCCTCAAACCATGGATTAATTAAACAAGCGATGATTGAATTTAAAAATATTAAACCGAATAAATAATTTAGCTTCTTTGTTTCAATGTAGTTTCCAATAAAATATATAAGAAACACGATTGGTCCAAGTATAGCCAAGCTATGACAATTTATCCAAATGACTTGAACTATGAATGTTAAATATATTGATTGTTTATGTCCTTTGAGTGCATCTCTAATCAGAATAAGTTGTATTGAAAGAAAAATCCAAGAAAAGACATGAGGCCTTATTTCAAAGCTTTGGCTTAATGCAAATAAAAGGATGAAAAAGGGGAGCAAGTATTCTCTGGAAGGACTTTCTTGTTTAACTCTATACCAAAGAATTGCCAAGGCAATCACAATAATGGTGCTATTAAATACAATCAGTCCACTATAAGAATGTATGCTGAATATGGAATAAATACATATTTGATAAAGCCAATGTAAATCGATATATAATTTATCTAGTAGGGGATAGGTAAACAAATTGGTTTTTAGGATTTCACCATGTTCAATCATCCACTGACCTGCATGTAGGTGAAAGCCAATATCTGGACTAAAAACCTTTTTTATACTAATAAATAATAATAAAATCACTACCGCTAAAATACATAGCGATAGTGGTCTTTTTATTAATTTCATCATTTTAAATGTTTGTTTTAAAGCGTTATTCCAATAGCAAAAGTAAAGGTACTACCATATTTAGCTTTGTTAACTACAATGTCTTTATCTTCATTGTAAGTTCCATTCCCATCAATGTCGCTATAATTCATATAATATTGATTTAACAAATCGCTTGCGGTTAATTTTAAAGTTACATTTTTGTTGAAACTATAACTCACTTGGGCATCAATTAAATCGCGGGGCACTTCCCAAATGTGTAACTCTTTTCTTCCTCCAACATCTCCAATTCTGCGACCAATTCTGTTATACAATACATTTAAACTCCATTTACTACTTGGTGGCATAATCAAAACACCCCCATTGATTGAATATCCAGATTGTCCTTGAAGTTGCCTTTTGGTGTCACTGCCAGAACTTGCACCCAAATTTGACAAATCAGCTTCAGATTCGATAAGTGATGAATTGCAACTCAATGTTAAATATCTAGTCCAATGTTTTTCTGGATAAGATAAGGCCATACCAGGATTTACTTTGAATTCAAGTTCTAATCCTTGACATTTAACATCTGCAATGTTTTTAAAAGTTCTCGTGCGATTACCTGAACCGAAATCAAATGTGTTTTCTATTGCATTGTTAAATGTTTTGTAGAAATATGTAAATGTGAAAACTTGACCTCCATTTGGATAATATTCAAATCGCAAATCATAATTTTTTATATTAATAGGTTTTAGTTCAGGATCACCATAGGTATTTGAGTTATTTATGAAATCAAAAAAGGTAAATGGTGCAATCTCTCTAAATTCAGGTCTTACTGTTGTTTGAGAGTATGAAAATCTTAAATTGGTTTTTTCTGTAATATTGTAGGTAATATTAGCCATTGGAAAGAAATTTTCATAAGTGTTGTTATAAGTCTTTTCGCTACCTATTTGAGGATTGAAAGCTGTTAGCTGTTGGTTAAAGCTTTCATATCGAAGGCCATAGTTTAAACGAAATCTTTTAAACAAATAATGATCAAAGGAGATATAATAAGCTCTCAATAATGAGTAAGCTATATATTTATCTTGTTTACCAGTAATTTC
This sequence comes from Sphingobacteriia bacterium, assembly GCA_947460365.1. Lineage (GTDB taxonomy): Bacteria > Bacteroidota > Bacteroidia > Chitinophagales > Chitinophagaceae > Sediminibacterium. The sequence continues at coordinate 4,401 of CANHJH010000170.1, forward strand.
ATTTAGGAAATATCTGTCTTTGCTAATGTTACTATCATTAAAAATAGTGTTAGGAGGTAAAATATCCAAGTCAGGGTTGAATTTGCCATTACTCCAACCAAATGCTCTATTATAGAATGTTCTATTTTTTGTTGAATTGTAAAATCCAACTTTAACCGTTGGTCTAATGTTCATCAATTTAAATTGTCTTGATAAGTCTAAGGCAATTACATTACCATTTTCACTTAATTTATTTGATGTTATACCAGATGAAATTGGGTTTGGGGATCCGAATGGTATTGCCACGCTGAAGTTGGTGTCGTTAGATGAGGTATAGAGAAGTCTTTTTTGATCAGGCATTTCTCTACTAATGTTATTTTGAGATAAAGTTACATTAGATTTTAATTTTAATGATGGGATGTAATTCTCTAACTTTAACTGACCACTATAAAATGTATTAGATGTAAATTGTCTTGCACTGGCTTTTTCATATAACAATACACCAGCATCATTTTGTGTACCATGTCTATCAATTAACAAATCTTCTCCATTTATATTCAATATGTTTTTAAAAGATACTTTGTTATTAGAGTTAATTTTAGTTGCCATGTTAAGCATGATTCCTGTTAAGTAATTCTTTTCGCTACTTTGGTCGTCATAAGACCTAAAAGGTCTCAAATCTGAGCCTTCATAAGTGTACCTTTGCATGGTATAGGTTTTAGGTGTATTGTTTAAAGATACTGAAGCAATAATTCCTGATTCTTTTTTGAAAACCTTGAAATTATTACCAAACATAACTTGCATAGCATATCCGGGTGCTTGAGAAGCATTATCGTTTACACCCCAATTATTTTTAAACAGTTTGGTATGTTCAACTTGTTTTAATGTAGTTTGATTTTCTGGTTTTGAATTATCCTCAACCGAAGGTAAGCCTTTAGGCAATGCCCTCGTTCCAACATCTAATCCAATAAAATCTAATGAGCCACCATTGTAATCTTTGTAAGGTTTAAAGGTGGTTAATGAATTGTACTGAGTTGAAATATTGATATTGAATATTCTTTTCTCAGGTATATCTTTTGTTGTTACATACACTGCACCACCTCCAAAATCCGCTCTTAATTCAGGAGATGCCGTTTTATAAATAACTAGATTGTCAATTAACGCAGATGGAATAATATCAAATGAAAATGCTTTTTTATCAGGCTCTGTGGTAGGTAAGTCTACACCATTTATTAGAGCAATATTATACCTATCTGCTAATCCACGAACAACCACAAATTTATTATCTTGTACTGTTACCCCACTTACTCTTTTTAGGGCATCTCCAGTGGTTCTATCCGGAGATCTTTTTATGGCTTCAGAAGAAATACCATCCGAGATACTTGCCAAGTTCTTTTGTTGCAAAAGTAATCCACTTGCTGATTGTCTATCGACTTTAGCTGCTATAACAACTTCTTTTAGTTCTTTAGTATCTGGTAAAATTGAAAAACTCAGAATTTTACTTTCATTGGGTTTTAACAAT
>CANHJH010000171.1 GCA_947460365.1 Sphingobacteriia bacterium
TAAAGACACAAAAAATTTTCAGGAGAAGGGTGTCGCATCCTAAAAAACTTTCTACAAAAAACTCATCATAATTTTTTTATAGAAAGTATTCAAATATAGATATATTTTTTATTTAACAACATGTAATTATATAAATTATTTTAATTATTATATAATTTAAACATATTTTTTATCAATTAATGCAATTATAATATAAATAATTCTATTTAAATTTTTCAAAAATCTAAGGGGTGATTTATACTCTAACCAGCAATATAATCTGGCTTGTAAATTGAATATCACTTCATTTTAAAACGAAAAAATCAATACAAAAAGCCAAACAACCATAGTGGAATATGCATATCGTTCCCTACCTCTATATTGTCTTTTACAATATAAGCCTCCGATAAATTTTTTATTTGTTTTTGTTTTTTTTGCTTGCCTCCTAATTCAAAAGTATAGCGGCCATCTACATAAAAATCTGCCGGTACAGATGCATAAACTTCACTTACCTGACTCACTTGATTAAAAAAGAATGTTTCTCTGATATTTCCTTCTTCAGGATTCATCACTAAGTTGTACATTAAATTGGTGTTGTGCAAATGAATTTTTTCCGGTTTACTTAAACTATTGATGCCCTTATCTTCTTTATACAATAAATGTAAAAGTTGTGCATCCTTTAAAAGATTCAAATAATTTTCAGGAGTAGAATTTGAAAATAATAGTGATTGTATATGTTAATTTGCAGGCGGCTTAAGCGATTTTATACCAAGGAATTCATATTGCATAGTTAAGGATAGCACTGATGAGAGCGTAGGATACAAAAAATATTTTTCAGCTTTAGTTGAGGTAAGAAGTTTAATCAACTGGAGATATGCATCTATTCAACTGATCGATGATATAGTAAGTAGCAGATATTCTACCATAGCCTGCGTGGCAATCAACCCACTCTTCAAAATTTGTATTCTGCATCATTTTTCGAAAAGTTTCCTTAAGGTAATTTGATAACAACAGATCTGAGTCGGCAATTTCATCCCAAATTTTAGCTCTATTTTGTAAAAGAAAAACAATATCCTCAAAATCTTTGCTTGTACGCCCATCATTCTGACCTCTATTCAGGAATGCTTCCAATTTACTTGCCAGGAAATAAGGCGCACTAAATATTTTTATTTTTTCTTCTCCTAATGCGCAAAGAACAGCATTTTCAAATCCAGCTTGATACCATCTATTTGAGAAACCCAACACGTCACCTTGAGTTGGCATAACGTCTACAATTAATCCTTGTATAGAATATCTGCAAACAATACCAGATGTTTGATCGTTTACAAAACCAAGCTGCCTTAATTGTTCCTCAACTGCTGAATACTCTTGGTATGCCCATATCTCAACAACTATGTCTATATCCTCTGTTGGTCTAACTTCTTCTGATTTAGAATCGGCGTATAATGAAACTGTTGCACCTCCAACAAAAACAACTTTATCTTTCAAATCACCCAGTGCATAATAGACTGCTTTAATTCTGGTTATATTTAAGAGATGGCTCATTTGTCTAACATTTTCTTCAATTGATTGAGTGCAATAACTCTTTCTCTGCTTTTCCCTACGCGCAGCATATCTATCATAGCCAAGACTTCATAAAGGAACGGATCATATTTTACCGCTTTTACTTGATTACTATATAGAGGCTCTATTGACTGACCTATTTCATTTCCACTGATATCCGGCCAAACAAAAATAGATTCACTGATAATTTTGCTGTTAATTGTTGGATGACAATGAGCTGTTGGTATACCTTTAGATAAAGATCCTGGTTCAACTGGAAATACATACTGTAACCCGTGCTGTAAAAATTCAATCAATGCCAATCTATTGACCCGCTTGCGATTGAAATCTATTAATCCTGCTAATTTACTTCTATTTAATGAGGCATTTACCTCTGCCCCACTTATAAATAGTGTACGAGATAGGTCTTGGTATTGCCATTCCTTCTTACCCAATAAGACTATTTTGAGTAAAATAACAATATCCTGGGGGCGCATTCCATTATGACTTCTCATACAGCAAAGTTAATGAAATTTCGCAATTTGCGAAATGCAAAATGAAAAAAGATACTTAATTTTTAATGTCCAATTTGCTTTAATAAATATTGGTGAGCTGGTAAAAAAGTTTAATTAAATGATTTATCATTATAATCCTGCAGCGCTGGCAGGTACAAATGCTTAAGCATCGCTTTTTACATAATCACATATAAATTTAAATTTATATTTATAAAATTAGTAAATAATTTATACTTTTATAATCTAAACATACGAATTATTAAGACATTCAGTTCAAATATTGAAAAATCTAACTGGATTTTAAAAATCTATCAAAATCAAAGAACAGTTTTTGGTTTAGCAGATATTGCAATTATTACAGGAGAAACAAATTCAGTTTCTCTTATAAAAAAATTACATTATCAAGTAAAAAATGGGAATCTTAAAAATCCAAGGAAGGGCATATACACTAAACCACAATATAATCCTGCGGCGCTGGCTTGTACAGTATGTACCCCTTCATATTTGTCTTTAGAATATGTATTACAAAAAGATGGCATCTTATTTCAGTATGATACAACATTCACTGCAATAAGTTACCTGAGTAGAACTATCACAATTGAAAAATGGGTGATACAATATCGAAAAATAAAAGACGAAATTTTATTAAATACTTCAGGCATTATCACTCAAAATGATGGTATTAATATTGCCACCAAAGAGAGAGCCTTTTTAGACTTACTCTATTTAAATGGCGATACCTATTTTGACAATTTGAATATTTTAGATAATAACAAGATTCAAGCGTTACTTCCTATTTATCAATCTGCAACACTCATTAAAAGGGTACAAAAACTTTTTAAAAAATGAACACAGCCATACATAAATCATATTTAATTAGAATTTTAAAAGATATTTATGAAGACACCGAACTAGCCAGTACGCTCGGATTTAAAGGAGGCACTGCTTTGATGCTTTTTTATGAGCTACCAAGATTTTCAGTTGATTTAGACTTTCATTTAATCCGGTATGATAACCAGGAATTAGCCTATCAAAAAATCAAAAACATCTTATTAAAATATGGGGAAATTCATGATGAAGCAATCAAACACTACGGAATAATTATTGTACTTAATTATGGTACAAGTGAACGAAAACTTAAAATAGAAATTTCCAATCGCTCATTTGTGAACCATTATGAAGTGAAAAATTTTTTAGGCATCAGCATGACTGTTATGACCAAACCGGACATGTTTGCACATAAAATTTGTGCTTTACTTGATAGATCTACATTTGCAAATAGGGATCTATTTGACTGTTGGTATTTTCTTCATCAACAATCAACTATAAATAAGCAAATAGTTGAAGATCGGATGAAAAAAACATTACCTGAATACATTCACGACTGTATATTGTATCTGGAAAATTTATCTGATAGAAATATATTACAAGGACTTGGAGAACTTACGGACGATAAGATGAAAAAATTTGTAAAAACACAATTAAGATTGGAAACTATTTCTTTACTTAAAATATTTAAAGACCTTCCGCTTATTGAAGAATAATACCTTTACTAAGGTCTACTCAATAACCATTAATCCAGCAATCAATCAATACAAAAAGCCAAACAACCATAGCGGAATATTTACATCTGTTCCGATTTCAATATTATCTTTTACAATATAAGCCTCCGATAAATTTTTTATTTGTTTTTGTTTTTTTTGCTTGCCTCCTAATTCAAAAGTATAGCGGCCTTCTACATAAAAATCTGCCGGTACAGATGCATAAACTTCACTTACCTGACTCACTTGATTAAAAAAGAATGTTTCTCTGATATTTCCTTCTTCAGGATTCATCACTAAGTTGTACATTAAATTGGTGTTGTGCAAATAAATTTTTTCCGGTTTACTTAAACTATTGATGCCCTTATCTTCTTTATACAATAAATGTAAAAGTTGTGCATCCTTTAAAAGATTCAAATAATTTTTCATCGTATTCAAACTAATGCCCGTACGTTCACTAATTGAATTCATATTCGGTTTAAAAGGAACAGCATTACTAATAACAGCCATTAATTTTTTAAGCATCACTACATTGGAGGGCTGAACAGCCGCATACTGTGGTATATCTACCTCTAACACTGTAAGCAATATTTCATTTAATTTTTTATGAAATGATTGGACATTCTCCATATAAAATGGATAATATCCATGCTGTAAATAGTTGGAAAAATAATGCAATGGCTTAATCTTCTGTGCAATTTCAATAGCAATGGAAACATGATTTTTTACAATTTGTTCAACACTATAGATATTCAATTGCTGCTTGCTTTCAAATTGTAAGTATTCTCTAAATGATAAGCCTGGCATGTCATACACCACCACTCTCCTACTTAAATCAGCCTTCCCCTGATGAATATGTAATAAAGAAGAACCAGTAAAAACAAGCCTCAAATTAGGCATGTCATCATAAATGTTTTTTATTTCAGTGGCCCAATTGGCGTATTTATGCACTTCATCTATCGCAATAAATTCTCCCCCTTTTTTATAAAAATCTGCTACTACATCGTATAAATTATTTTCAAGAAAATAAAAATGATCTAAACTGATGTATAAAACACGCTTATCCGGTTTGAAAGTTAGCCGAATATATTGCAGTAAAAGCGTTGTTTTACCCACCCCTCTGCTTCCTTTAATGCCTATAAACCTATTTGTCCAATCTATTGTATTAATAAATCCCCTTATTTGTTCAGTTTTAATTGTAGCATATTTTTCATAAAAAAGGGATATCAACTTTTCCATTGCTATTATATTTTAACACAAAATACATAAAACATCAATACATTGACACATTTTAATGCTTTTTATATTAATATACTGACATATTTTAACTAAAATAGCATCAACGTACTAACATTTTATTTTATTTTATTGGTTTACACATAAAAAAGGATGCAAAATCTTTTGCATCCTTTTTTAAATTTCGTCCCAATTTTTGACTTTTATCTTATAATAATACCATCCCTTCGGGATTTTTGCCTTTTTATTTTTGACTTTTTACCCCATCATTTCCACACTTCTATTGATGAAATTGGTTAATTCTGTACCCTTCAACAATCCTTGAGATAACAAGGCCAAATCAGCCAGATTACGAACCTGTTTAGATTTTTTATCGTCGTCGGTTTCTTTTAATAAAGTTTGATAGATCGGATGATTGCCATTTACCGTTAAAGTAACTTCATCGGGCATTTGCGCGTAGAAAGCAGTCATGCCACCACCTACAGCGCCCATATCTTTCATTCTTCGCATAAACTCAGGGCGCGTTGCTACCACAGGGGGTGTTGCTACGCTTAATCCCTTCACTTCTGTAGTTACATTTAACTCTGGAATTTGCAAAGTGAACAACTCTTTTAATTTCTCCGCTTCTTCCTTACTCAACACAGTTTCATTATCCTCTTGCTTATCAATTAAGTTGTCTACAATATCAGCATCTACCCGCACAAAAGTTACATTATCCCACTTCATCTCCATGGTATTCAAAAATGCAGCATCTACCAGGGTTTCCATTTTAACAACCGTATATCCTTTTGCGGTAGAAGCCTGTATATAAGCATCTTGCTGAACCGGATTGGTAGTGTATAAAATTACCTGCTTGCCGTCCTTATTCTTTTGCAAGGTTTCTGTAGCCATTTTATATTCTTCCAGTGTATAGAATTTTTTATTGGTATCTTCTAACACTAAAAACTTATTGGCTTTCTCCA
>CANHJH010000172.1 GCA_947460365.1 Sphingobacteriia bacterium
GTACGCTTTAGTTAGAGCCATTGAATTAAAGGAAAAAGATCCGAGTGTAGAAATTCATCTGATTACAGTTGGAGGTGCGGATTCGGAGCCTATCATTCGTAAAGCGTTGGCTTTAGGAGGTGATGCGGCCATTCGAATAAACGCAGACAGTGCTGATAGTTATTATATAGCAGCTCAAATTGCAGAAAAGGCAAAACAGGAAGCTTACGATTTAGTATTCACCGGCAAGGAAACCATTGATTATAATGGATCTTCATTAGGCGGTATGATTGCGGAGTTACTGGATGCGCCTTACCTTTCTTTAGCGACTAAATTTGAATTAGAAGGAACTACCGCAACAATTTCCCGTGAAATTGATGGTGGCGAAGAAGTAGCAACAGTAACACTTCCAGTTGTTGTTAGTTGCCAAAAAGGAGTTGCAGAACAACGCATTCCAAATATGCGCGGAATTATGGCAGCCAGAACGAAACCGTTAAATGTAGTTGAACCAATTGCATTAGACGCTTTAACTTCGATTGTTAGCTTTGAGCTACCGCCAGCTAAAGCAGGAGTGAAATTGGTTGATGCAGAAAACGTAAATGAATTGGCTCGTTTATTACACGAAGAAGCCAAAGTAATTTAATTAAAATTTATAGTGTGGAGCCGCTTTAATAAACTGTTCCGCTCTTTTTCAATTTAAACAATTAGATATGTCTGTTCTTATATTCATAGACCACGCTGATGGTCACGTTAAAAAATCTTCTTTAGAAGCACTTACTTATGGTGCGCAATTAGCTGCTCAATTAGGCACCCAAGCAGAGGGACTAGTTTTGGGAACGGTTAATGAAGAATTGCATTTACTTGGTAAATATGGAGTGAATAAGATTCATCAACTTGCAAATGCACAATTAAATACGGTTGACACACAAGTGTATGCAAAAGCAATAGCTGATGCAATTGCTACAGTAGGTGCTGATGTACTTATATTTTCGCACAATCAAACCGGTAAAGCAGTAGCTTCCCGCGTTGCAGCAAGATTAAAAGCAGGGGTAGTTACAGGTGCTTGTGCACTGCCTGAAACCAGTAATGGATTTATTGTTAAGAAAGCAGTTTTTTCCGGAAAAGCTTTTGCAAATGTTCGCATCAACTCTGCAATTAAAGTAATCTCCCTGAACCCGAACAGTTTTAAAACCATTGCCAGCGAGGGAACAGCTACAGTTGTGCCACTTTCAATAGATATTGCAACTTCTAAGATCACTGTAACTGCCACGAATAAAATTGTAGGTGAAGTTCCTTTAACCGAAGCAGATGTTGTGGTAAGTGGTGGACGAGGTTTAAAAGGCCCGGAAAATTGGGGCATCCTATTAGATCTTGCCAAGGAATTAGGCGCTGCAACTGCCTGTAGCCGTCCGGTTGGTGATGCACACTGGAGACCACATCATGAACATGTTGGACAAACAGGTGTTCAGGTTGCACCCAATTTATACATTGCAGTAGGAATTTCAGGCGCCATCCAACATCTGGCTGGTGTAAACAGAAGTAAAGTAATTGTTGTAATTAATAAGGATCCAGAAGCGCCTTTCTTCAAAGCTGCCGATTACGGTATTGTTGGTGATGCGTTTGAAGTACTCCCTAAATTAACAGCAGCAATCAAGCAAATGAAAACGAATAATTGATAATGGATAATTGATAATTGATAATTGACAATTGATAATGGATAATTGATAATGGATAATGGATAATGAGTAATTGTTCATTGTCCATTTTTTTATATATCAATACCCCCCTTTGCCCTGTAATCTTCCCGAACTGGCGTAAATACATCCAGTATAAAGCAATCGGTAATAGCCAACCCACTATGGGGCACATTGGATGGTATAACAAATACCTGACCGGGTTCCAATAAAAAAGGTTCCCCGTTTACCGTCAGCTGAAACTTTCCTTCTAAAACATAAGAAACCTGCTCCTGAAAATGCGAATGCGAGGGTAAATTTGCCCCTGCCTCCACTCTTACATGAGAATAAGTAGCATTAGGTGTATGAATAAACTGGGCATCATAACCTTCCACAAGTTTAATGGAAGGGATATCTTTGATTTGTAAAAAAGGCATATTATTAGTTTAATTTCTGGTGCAATATCCTTTTTTTAATAGTCATACCCAACAGTTTGCTATTTTAACTAATTTTGTCGCAATTATGAAGAAGATTGAACTGGAAATAATAGCGCTGTCTCACAGTATTACCCAAGCGCATTCCTATGCAGTTGTATTAGGAGAACCCAACAGTATGAGGCGCTTGCCCATAGTGATCGGTGGATTTGAAGCTCAGGCCATTGCTGTTGCATTGGAGAATATGAATCCGAGCAGACCGCTTACGCATGATCTATTGAAAAATTTCATGAATGCATTTGGAGTAGAATTACAAGAAGTTATCATTAATGATATTCAGGAGGGGGTATTTTACTCGAAATTAGTTTGCTTTACAGAACACGATACCATTGAAATAGATAGCCGCACCAGTGATGCTCTGGCATTAGCTGTTCGGTTTGGATGTCCTATTTACACTTATGAAAACATCCTAGAAACTGCCGGTATTCTAACTGAAGAAGGTGCAACGCCTTCTAAATCCAAACCCGCTGAAATTTCTAACGAAGAAAAGAAATCAAACAAAAACGATCTTAAATCTTTGAGCATTGAAGAACTCAATAATTTATTAACTGAAGTATTGGAACAAGAAGACTATATAAAAGCAATTGCTATCCGCGATGAATTAAATCAACGAAAATAATTATGGCGCTTTTAATTTGACTTTTTTTGAAGTCATGTTGTAAAACTTCTTAACTACATTTTGATTGTTCAATTTTGACTTTTGACTTTTTAATTTAGACTTTTTAATTTTTAATTTTGACTTTTTTATGCTTTTATTTCCAAATGCCAAAATCAACCTGGGCTTACACATTACCGGAAAAAGAGCAGATGGATATCATGAATTAGCAACTGTATTTTATCCGGTTTTGTTAAAAGATATGCTTGAAATAGTTCAGTCAGATAAGGCAGCTACCAATTTAGCACCACAGTCCAATTCAACTATTATATTTACAACAACAGGATTAACCATACCGGGTGAACCAGATAAAAATCTTTGTGTAAAAGCTTATCATTTACTTAAAAAAGATTACCCCGAATTAGCTGCTATTCAAATGCACTTACATAAAATCATTCCTATGGGTGCAGGGTTAGGTGGAGGAAGTGCAGACGGCGCTTTCGCATTACGATTAATCAATCAAAAATTTCAACTGAATTTATCTGATCAGCAACTCATTCATTACGCAGCTCAACTTGGCAGTGATTGTCCGTTTTTTATATTAAATAAACCCTGTTTTGCTACTGGAAGAGGTGAACTTTTAGAACCGATCAACCTAGATCTTTCCAATTACCAATTTGTTTTGGTGAACCCCCATATACACCTATCTACCAAATGGGCTTTTGAACAATTAACTCCTTCCAAACCACAGACAGACTTACGTTCAATAGTTCAGCAACCAATAGAAACCTGGAAAAATAATTTATTCAATGACTTTGAAGCTCCCATAGCAAAGCATTATCCGGAAATTCAATCTATTAAAGACATGCTTTACGCAAATGGGGCAATTTATGCAAGCATGACGGGGAGCGGGAGTACTGTTTTTGGTATCTTTTCAAAAAATGCTACCATCCAATTAAGCAAAGAGATGAATTATTCTTATCATATAATTTAATTTCCGTATTCAACCAATCTTAATTAAATAATATTCAATAAACAATTCATTTTATTGAATATTATTTAAAATTTAAGCCTATCCTTTCCATTTGTTTTGAATCTGGCAGAATAATTTGTAATTTTATCAAGATTGCTAGCCATATTTTATTGATCACTAACTTAATTTGGATGTATGCTGGATTCCCGAATGGATGGCGGATTGTATAATGCTGAGTTTGAACGTGATGCTTGCGGCATTGGTTTCGTTGCGAACATTAAAGGACACAAGTCTCACCATCATATTGCTGATGCACTTACAGTGCTGGAGAATATGGAACACCGAGGAGCTTGCGGTTGTGAAAACAATACTGGTGATGGCGCTGGTATCTTGTTTCAAATTCCACACGAATTTTTCTTTGATGAGTGCCTACACCTTGGGGTACACTTACCCAATTCAGGGAAATATGGCGTTGGAATGATATTTTTTCCAAAGTCTATTGGACTGAGAGAAGAATGTAGAGAAATTTTTGATCGTGCTGCCGAAAAACTAGGATTAGAAATACTTGCTTACAGAAAAGTTCCGGTTAACAAAACTGATATTGGCCCTTCTGCCCTCTCAGTAGAACCTTGTATGGAACAGGTTTTTATCGCTTGTCCTGATTCCATTACCAACATGGATGACTTTGAACGCAAACTTTTTATACTACGTAATTACGCAACCCATACCATACAAAACAGCACTAAAAAAGATGAAATTGGATTCTACTTCTCTTCACTTTCTTCTAGAACCATCATATATAAAGGACAACTTACCAGCAAACAGGTACGTAACTATTTTCCTGACTTAAATGACAAACGAGTAGTTTCTGCCTTCGGCTTGGTGCATTCACGTTTTGCGACCAATACTTTCCCTTCCTGGAAATTGGCTCAACCATTTCGTTATATGGCACATAACGGGGAAATAAATACCCTTCAAGGCAACTTAAACTGGCTACGTTCCAGTGAAACCGGCTTTACTTCGCCCAATTTTACGAAGGAAGAATTGGACATGGTTCTGCCGATTGTTACATCCGGTCAATCGGATTCTGCCTGCCTAGACAATATGATTGAATTGCTTACCCTTACAGGAAGATCATTGCCTCACGTAATGATGATGTTAATTCCGGAAGCTTGGGATGGCAACAATGATATGGATCCCGTAAAAAAAGCATTTTACGAATACCATGCTTGTTTAATGGAACCATGGGACGGTCCGGCATCTATTTCATTTACCGATGGCAAAATGATTGGCGCAACCTTAGATAGAAATGGACTTCGTCCATCCAGATTCACTGTTACACATGATGATCGGGTAATTATGGCCTCCGAAACAGGCGTATTGCCTATTGACCCGGCCAATGTAAAAGAAAAAGGCAGACTACAACCAGGTAAAATGTTTGTTGTAGATATGGAGCAAGGAAGAATTATAAGTGATGAAGAACTTAAACAAACAATCTGCTCTCAAAAACCTTATGCAGAATGGTTAAATAAATATAAAATTAAGTTAGAAGAATTGCCTGAACCAAGAGTTATGTTTACGCATCTGGAACATGATCAGGTGTTTAAATATCAGAAAGCTTTCGGCTATTCTACTGAAGACTTAGATACCATCATTGCACCAATGGCTTTGGATGGTAAAGAACCGATTGGTTCAATGGGTAACGATACGCCCCTTGCAATTTTAAGCGATCAACCACAACACTTAAGCGCTTACTTTAAACAATTATTTGCACAGGTTACCAACCCGCCAATCGACCCAATTCGGGAGAGAATGGTTATGTCACTAGCAACCTTTGCAGGAAATAATGGAAACTTGTTAATAGAAGATCCGATGGCCTGCCATAGCGTAGAGCTGAAGCATCCTATTTTAACCAACCATGAGTTAGAAAAAATTAGAAGTATTGATACCGGAGTTTTTCAAGCAAAAACACTACAAACCTATTTCAGAGCAGATGGAAAACCTGGCTCTCTAAAAGCAGGTTTAGATCGCTTATGCAGATATGCGGTGGA
>CANHJH010000173.1 GCA_947460365.1 Sphingobacteriia bacterium
TATGTTAGTATACGGGGTTATGGCGAGTATAGTTTTTTAGGTTATTCCGATATTTACAGCAGTAATTCATTCCAAAGAACCAGAAATTTAAGTTTTAATACCAATGTATTGGAAGCCGGCCTGTCGCTGGATCTTAATTTTTATCGGTTTCAACCGGGTTTCGAAGGATTTAATTTTACCCCTTATGTTGGCCTTGGTGTATCTGCATTTTATTTTAACCCCTATACGTATTTAGACGGAAATAAAGTTTATTTACAGCCAATAGGCACCGAAGGTCAGGGTAGTGTATTTTATCCCAATTTGAATAAATACAGCAAAACAGCCTTGAGCGTACCATTAACAGTAGGTCTGAAATATGCCATTAATCAACGAACCAACATCTATGCGGAAGCAATGTACCGCTTTACCACTACCGATTTTTTAGATGATGTAAGCGGTTATTATGCGCCAAATGCTTTTCCTGATCCAAACTCCATCGGATATCAACTGCAAGATAGAAGTTATGAACTAGGAGGTACCCCGATAGGTGTAAAAGGTCGTTTAAGAGGTGATCCTACTAAGAAAGATGGATTTCTTACCTTTAAACTAGGCGTTTCTTTCAATATTCAAACTTATGTTTGTCCAAAATATTAGTTTTTGATAGGTCTTTTTAGTATTTAAATCTGTATTAACAGCTGATTTCGTTAATTTTGCAGCCAAAACTGCCCCCATGGTTCAAGAATCAACCCTTTTTACTCAAATAGATAAACAGCGATTGCCGGCTCATATTGCTATTATCATGGATGGAAATGGTCGATGGGCAGAAGAAAAAGGAGAAGATAGATTATTTGGTCACTTTCATGGGGTAGAAAGTGTGAGAGATATTGTAGAGGGTGCCGCAGAATTAGGCATTCAATTTCTTACACTTTATGCATTTAGTACGGAAAATTGGGATCGACCAGAACAAGAAGTGAATGGTTTAATGGGGCTATTGGCAGACACCATTAATAAAGAAGTGCCAATATTAAATAAAAATAATATTCGTTTGAGAATGATTGGCGATATGCAAATGCTTCCGGAATTTGCCAGAAACGGGTTGAATGAAGCCATGCAAAAAACCAGTCAGAATACCGGACTCACGCTTATAATGGCCTTGAGTTACAGCAGCAGATGGGAATTGGTGAACGCAGTTAAAAATATAGCATTAGATACAAAATCGGGAAAAATAAACCCCGAAAATATTAATGCCGATATATTACAAAACTACTTGAATACCAGTGAATATCCTGATCCGGAATTAATGATCAGAACGAGTGGCGAATACAGGATCAGTAATTTTTTGTTATATCAATTGGCATATGCAGAGCTGTATTTTACCAATACACGCTGGCCGGAGTTCAGAAAATACAATTTATATGAGGCAATTATTGATTATCAATCGAGAGAGCGGAGGTTCGGAAAAACAGGCAAACAGATAAAAGAAGATAATGAATCGGCTTAAATAAAAGAAATATAATTTTTAAACCTAAGTGATTTAACAAACAGTTTTAATAATTCGGGTTAAATTGCCTGATTATAAAACCAAATTAATTGCAGCACGCACGGAGCTTTTAAACCGGCAATAGACCAAACAAGAAACGGGATGCAGAAATTGTTTAAAATACCATTGTTAGTTTTAGTTGTTTTGCTTATTTCGCAATCAGCTTTTACTCAAATTATCACCGATACGACTATTACCTCTATCGATGCGGATTTGATTAACTTATTTAATCAAAAGACCCCTAAAAAGTATAAAATTTCGGGGATTACGGTAACCGGTAATCGTTTTTTTGATGAAAACCTACTTATTTCGATTGCTAACCTTAGCATAGGTGATGAAATTTCCATCCCTGGTGGAGATCAATTTTCTAAAGCTATTACCAAGCTTTGGGCACAAAACTATTTCAGCGATGTTGCCATATATATCACCAAAGTGGTAGGCAAGGAAATAGAAATAGAAATTGCTGTTACAGAACGCCCTCGTTTATCTAACTTTTTTTTCAAAGGAATCCCCAAGGGGCAGGCAGATGATATTAGAGGAAAAACAGGCTTAGTGCCTAACAGAGTTGTAACGGAGAACATGAAAATTACCGCATCGGAAGTAATTAAAAAGTTCTTTGCTGAAAAGGGATACAGAGAAACAACAGTAAAAGTAGCCGAGAAAAAAGATTCTTCCAGAAATAACACTTTGTCTTTAGAGTTTAGCATCGACAAAGGACCCAAAATAAAAATCAACAACATTAATTTTGGAGATGTTACGGTTGAAGCGGCTAAATTAAAAAAACAACTAAAGGGCTCTAAGGAAAAATCAAGATTTACCCTTTTCCCTCTGTCCGATATTGGTAAAATTGTAATTCCCGACCGTTACACGTTCGATGAATACATGAGAGAGAAAGGCTTCCTGACTTTCACTAAAACTAAAAAAGTACTAGACCCATATATCAGAATTAAATTGTCTTCGGCTAAGTTTGACCAGAAAAAATACACGGAAGACAGAGAAAGTTTACTAGAATACTATAACACCCTCGGTTACAGAGATGCCGTAATTGAAAAAGATACTGTTTACAGCATTGGTGCCGGCAATTTGAACATAGATATTAAGATGAATGAGGGTCGTAAGTACTATTTTGGAAACATTACGTGGAGAGGAAATAGTAAGTATTCGGATTCTCTTTTAACTACTATTTTAGGAATCAGAAAAGGAGATATCTATAATCAGGAAACACTCAATAAAAAGTTAGGTAAAACCTCTTCACCGGATGGAGGCGATATCAGTGGTTTATACCAGGATGATGGGTACTTGTTTTTTAGAACAGATCCTGTTGAAACAGCTGTTTACAATGACACGATTGATTTTGAAATAAGGGTGATAGAAGGCCCTCAGGCAACTATCAAAAACGTAAGAATTACGGGTAACGACCGAACTAAAGAATATGTAATCAGAAGAGAAATAAGAACTATACCGGGTGAAAAATTCAGTCGCCAGTTATTGGTTCGTTCTGTACGTGAATTGGCTCAGTTGAACTATTTTAATCAAGAAAAAATTACGCCCAATCCGGTTCCCAATCAAGAAGACGGAACAGTGGATATTAACTATAATGTAGAAGAAAAATCGAGCGATCAATTAGAGTTGAGTGCAGGATGGGGTGGTGTAATTGGATTAACCGGAACACTGGGTATCTCTTTCAATAATTTTTCCGCAAAAAACTTATTTAAAAAAGGAGCATGGGATCCTTTGCCAATGGGCGACGGACAAAAATTAAGTTTGCGTGTACAAAGTAATGGTAAAGCATTTCGTTCTTATAACTTCTCTTTCACTGAACCATGGTTAGGGGGTAAAAAAAGAAATGCATTGACGGTGAGTGTATTTAACACAAAATATGGTCAAACTTTTGACCCAATTACGGGCATGTATGATCCAGGTGTGGCAGACTCCAGGTATATTTCTACTACAGGGGTTACAGCCAGTATTGCTAAACAATTAACATGGCCGGACGACTATTTCTCTTTATCGATGGGAGTTAACTATACTCGTTATAAGTTAAGTAACTATGCGATAGACCCTACCAATTTGCCGGGTTTTGATAATGGAACAGTAAACAACCTGAACTTAAGAATCGCCTTACAGCGTTCTTCTATCGATCAGCCCATGTTCCCTAAAACCGGATCTAACTTCTTAGCAAGTTTACAAATCACTCCGCCATACTCTGTATTTAATTCACAAATCAACCCTGCCGAAAACCCGTATAAATGGATTGAATATCATAAGTGGAAATTTAATGGAGAGTGGTTTGTACCGTTGGGTAAACCACATGGCGAAGACAGAAATAAGCAGTTTGTGTTAAGATTTGCTGCTAAATACGGATTCCTGGGTCGATTTACGGAAAGCCTAAAAGTATCTCCATTCGAGCGTTTTCAGGTGGGTGATGCGGGTTTAACCAATCAGTTTGCTTTATTGGGCTTTGATATCATTGCCCATAGAGGATTTCCGGTGTATGACAACTCCAATCCAAAAATTAACCCGGATCAACAGCGTGCCAGCCAATATTTTACTATATTCAATAAATATACCATGGAATTGCGTTACCCGCTCAGTCTGAATCCGAGCAGTACCATATTTGCATTGGGATTCTTTGAAGCGGCTAATGGTTGGTACAGTTTTAAAGATTACAACCCGTTCCAGCTAAGAAGGTCAGTAGGTGTTGGTATGCGTTTCTTCTTACCAATGTTTGGTTTATTAGGGTTTGATTATGGTATAGGATTAGATAGATTTACAGGAACAAATACTATGAAGGATGCGGCTCGCTTTACCTTTATGTTAGGATTTGAACCAGAATAGTCAAAATTTAAAAATATTAACTCAAAAATATCAACGCATGAAAAAAGTTATTGTGCTAATAGTAACAGTGGGTTGCTTATCGATGATGGCTTCAGCTCAAGAGCGTTATGCCATCATAGACACCAAGTACATTTTAAGCAAAATACCTGAGTACAAAGAGTCCGATAAAAAATTACAAGTATTAGGTGAACAGTGGCAAAAAGAAATTGATGATAAACAGGCCGCATTAGATAGAATGTATAAAAACTATGATGCAGAGCAATTTATGTTAACGGACGATTTAAAAAAGAAGCGGGAAGATGAATTGTTTGTAAAAGAGAAAGAAGTGCGGGATTTGCAAAAAAAACGCTTTGGATTTGAGGGCGATTTGTTCAAAGAACGTCAAAAAATGGTAAAACCCATTCAAGATAGAGTGTATAACGCTATTCAAAAGATAGCAATAGCAAAAGTTTATGATTTTATCTTAGATAAAAGTGAGGGAATTACCGTTATATTTGCCGACCCAAAGCTCGACAAAAGCGATGAAGTGCTTAGGGAAATGGGTATTAAGTATTAGTTAACCAACAATCATCAATAAATTTCATTAAAATGAAAAAAGTACTATTTGTGTGTGGGATATTTGCGGCTAGTTTTCTATTGATCAATAGCGCAAATGCACAAACAACTAAAATCGGTTACTTTGAAGAGCAATCTGCACTTTCATTGTTTCCTGGTATCACTAAGATTGATACATTAATGAATAGCTATAGAGTAGACTCTCTACAGGTAGAATACAACTATACTATTGCTGACTACCAGCGCAAAGACAGTAGCTTTAAAAAAGACTCTGCTGCAATGCCTGCTAAAGCAAGAGAATTAGCTACCAGAGAATTATTACAATTACGCTATAAACTAGTAAACTGGCAGCAATACCAGGACGAACTAGAAAGATACAAGTATGAGCAGTTAGTAAATCCTTACAGATTGAAACTTGCTGAAGCTTTAGCAGCTGTTGTTGCTGAGCAGAAGTACACTTTAGTATTAAAGGCTGAAACACTTTCTCCTTATGTGCAACCACCATTATTAGACAACCTAACTATTCGTGTAGCGCAAAAATTAAAGTTACCATTACCTAAAGAAATTGAAGATGCTTGGAAAGCTGCAACAAGCGGTGCTCCAGCTCCTAAGCCTGCAGGTAAGTAATCATATCATTCGATATTATAAAAAAAGACCCGTCTAAATCATTTAGACGGGTCTTTTTTTATAAGTTGCTATATAAATTTTAACTAACTTAAGCCCGTATTGTTTTTAA
>CANHJH010000174.1 GCA_947460365.1 Sphingobacteriia bacterium
ACTTTATACTTGATGCCTATAAAAATACCTTTTAGCTGTTTTGATTGAATTGCATCGTTACTATGCATACAAATTGGTGAAACATCATTTACATAATAAACAAATTGTTTCCACAATGGTTGGTCTAACGCTAACTCTTTCCTGATATTTTGAATAGTTGCTTGATCACCGGATTGACCTAATACTAATCGAGCCGGATCTCCAAAACCCTGAAATAGGAAAAAAACAACCATTACTACTCCAAATAAAACGAGTATTCCGTAACTGATTTTTTTAAGTAAAAATGATATCAAGGCCTTTAGATTAGCGATATAAAAATATAGGTACCTGTAAAATCCACTAAGGAAACTGAACGAATAATTAATTCAATTTCTTTACTAATTTTGATACATCAAGATAGCTATATTTTTCAATAATCAGATCTCCTTTCATTAAAAAGTAAGTGGGTTTAACCCTAGCTGCTGTTTTTAAAACAGTGGCATCGCATGAAAGAACTATTAAATCTGTAAATGTATTTTGTAATTGTTCAGCTTCAGCTGAAACCAGTAGTACCTGAATATTCAACCGTTTTGCTTCCGGCAATATCTGCTTCAGACTTACCTCCCACTTATTATATTCAACAGCATCCTGTACCATTAATAATATATATGGTTGGGTGCCATTTAATAAATCAGCAGTGGTATCAACTTTATTCTGCGTAATTAGTGAAAAATCATTAATTGCAGGCTTTAAATCATTCCCTTTTTTAATCAATACATCTTTTCTATCGATGTATTGATAAGTAGAATCAAAATCTTCAGGAAAATTAGATGGATTAAATGCTACCCTTTTGCCATTTTTAGTGTAAATAAATTCTATAGACATGCTATCGGCAATAGCCCCTTCAGGCATTTTCATTTGTTGAAGCAAGTGATTTCCTTTTTTAAAAGGCAAACAGTCCACAAATGGTAAATATTTCAGCACATGCCATTGCAGAAAAAAAGTAAGCATTAAAGTACTACCTAATAGGATTTGAGCCAATATCGGATAATTCGTTTCCTGAATTTTATACGGATATAGTACTAAAAATAAAATGAGCACCAGTAGAAACAAGTCTTTGTAAAAAGACTGTTTGGAAGTTATTGGAAAGCAATCTCCAAAACAACCACAGCTTTTTATCTTACCAGATAAGTGAGCATAACCGGTTAGTATTGTAAAGAAAATAATTAATATAAGTAACAACCAACTAAACTGTTTAATTCTCCAACCAATTAAAATTGCTACACCTGCAAATACTTCAAATACATTTAACACAACAGAAAATAACAACGAAAAATCATTCAAGAAATGCACATTCCATACTTCAAAAAACTCTTGCATCTTATAACTTAACCCAACAGGATCATTCACTTTTACTAATCCGGAGATAATAAATAATACTCCAACGATCCATCTTACGATTTGCATGGTTAACTTCATAAGAATATACATTTATTGTTTAAGAATGATCATTTATCGTATGTAAACAATTGAAAAAGTTGGTGTGCAAACGCTGCAAATTGTGCAGCTTGATGAATTAATGTTTTCCTTCACTAATTAAGATCAAAGCAAATACAGCATAATTAATAATATCTATATAATTCGCATCAATACCTTCACTAATAATTGTTTTTCCGTCGTTTTGTAAAATTTGCTTTATGCGCAATAGTTTTACTAAAATTAAATCTGCGAAGCTCTCTTGACTCATTGCTCTCCAAGCTTCCCCATAATCATGGTTTTTTGAAATCATGGTTTCTTTAGCCAATTGAATGCTTTTGTTATACAATTCACCGGTTACCTCCACATTAAGATCTTCCACCGTGGCTTTATCAAAACCAAGCTGAATAAGTCCTATTACTGCATAGTTCAATATTCCTTTAAATTCAGAGGGAATATCATCCCCTACTTTTTGTGTTTTAAGTTCCTGAATGGTTCTTATTCTAAGTGCTTTAATAAATATCTGATCAACTATTGAAATTGTTCTTAATATTCTCCAGGCTGTACCGTAGTCTTTCGTTTTTTTTATAAAAATATTGGCAGCCGATGTAACTGCATAATCGTATTGTTCAATAGTATTCAGCATGTATTAATCCTTTATAGCTAATTTTATGAAATGTATTTAATTTGAGTGCAATTTAAATGAAACATCAGAATGTTTACACTTAACTGTAAAGGAAGTTTATTAATTATTGATCGGCCATTGGTCATGGGGATAATAAATGTTACCCCAGACTCCTTTTATTTACAAAGCCGGTCAGAAACTGTGGCTAATGCATTGGCAAAAGCAAGCCAAATGATGGAGGATGGGGCCGATATATTGGATATTGGCGGGCAAAGTACCCGACCTGATGGTCATTTACTATCAGAAACAGAGGAGTTAGCTAGGGTTATTCCGGTTATTCATGCCATTCATCAATCCTTTCCCGAAACAATCATTTCGGTGGATACATTTTATCCTAAAGTTGCCAAAGAAGCAGTAGAAGCCGGCGCTACAATGATCAATGACATCAGTGGGGGCACCTATCATCCGGAAATGCTTAACACTGTTGCCGAATTATGTGTTCCCTATATCTGTATGCACAGTCCGGAGACAATAGATAAAATGCATCAAAAAGAAATACAAGGGAACATTACTTTAGAATTAGTAGACTATTTCAAAGAAAGGGTATCTGCCTGTAAACTAGCGGGTATAAAAGATATCATCATTGATCCAGGAATCGGATTTGGCAAAACGTTGGAGCAAAATTTTCAACTAATTAAAGAATTAAGTGCCTTTAACATTTTCAACACCCCCCTAGTATTGGGTATTTCAAGAAAATCTTTTATTTATAAAACATTGAATGTTACTCCCGAAAATGCTTTAAATGGCTCCACTGTTATACATACTATTGGAATACATAATGGTGCTTCAATTTTAAGAGTTCATGATGTAAAAGAAGCGGTACAAGTAATAAAACTGACCGAATATGTAAATAAGAAAGCCTGAATTATTAACTAATTCAGGCTTTCTTTAAATAATATCAACTTAAATTATTATTTTCTTTCAGGAGCTGCTGCAGGTTGTGGAGCACCTGGTTTAGTAGCACTAGGTGCAGGAATAGTTACATCTAACACTTCAATATCAAATACCAATGAAGCATATGGTGGTATTACCGGCGCACTTCCATTAGGACCATAACCCAATAATGCTGGAATGTACAATTTACCTCTACCGCCTTTACCAAACAAACGCATGCCTTCGTCCATACCTCTAATAACACTACCGCTGTTAACCACAAAATTCAATGGTTGATTGTTTTGTGAATCCTTATCCATGTTGCCATCAAACTTCTTACCATCTAAAAAAGTACCTCTATACAAGACAGAAACTTGTTTTCCGGAATCAGCTAATAAAGACTGATCACCAGCATTAGTTACTTCAACTAAAACGCCAGAGCCAATTTCTTGTACTTTTGCGCCTTTTTTAGCTGCAAAATCTTTTAATTCCTTAATTTCTCTACTTTTTTCGATGTCCATCTCTTTTTGGTAATCGGCCATCATCAATTCTTGAGAAGCAAAGGTATTAATGATTTCTACTTTCCCATTAATCACATCTTTCTGCTTAAAAATATCATTATACTCTACCATCCCTAATTTTTTAAGAGAATCTACGCTCATGATAAAGTCTACTTTATCGCCAGGAGCACATTTAGTGATGATTTCAATAAAGCTGTGTTTGCCTGCACGAGTGGTATCTACCACAAAGTAAACCGGAATTCTACCAAAAGAAGAGCTTAAAACAGAATCTTTTTTAGCTGGTAGTTTGTATTCAAGGTTTAATTTAACAAATTGACCTTGTTTTAATAATTCTTTGCTATTTCCTTTATGGATTTTATAAGCAAAACCTGAAGGTGTTTTTTCATATTGATTACAACTTGCAAGCAATACAATCGCTGTTAAAAGCGTGAGGGTAATTCTACTCATTTTTTTGTTTATTGTAGTTGATTTGAATACTTAATTAATACTTCTTTAAAGTCTTTTACTGTTTGTTCGATTGAATGGCTACTTCTACCTCCTGCAGCATTAACATGGCCCCCTCCTTCAAAATTTAGACGCGCAAATTGATTCACGTCAAAACTCCCCTTACTTCTAAAGCTCCACTTTCGTTCTTCGTCTCTATCAATAACTATTGCGCCAAACTTTATTCCCTGAATAGATAACAAATAATTTACCAATCCTTCCGTATCACCGGTTTTAATATTAAACTTCTGTAAATCTTGCTTTGTAATATACATCAAAGCTGTGTTAAATGGATATAATACTTCTAATCTATTTGCCAATGCGTACCCGACAAAACGTAGTCGATTTTCTAAAAAGTTGTCAAAAATATGATGATGTATTTGATCATGCTTCAGGCCAGATTCTTTTAAACGGGCAACCATTCTATGAACAGAAGCGGTGGTAGATGGGAACCTAAAGGAACCTGTATCTGTCATAACCCCTGTGTATAAACACGCAGCAATTTCTGTATTAATATGACTTTCATATCCAGATTCAATAATCAAATCATATATCATTTCACAGGTAGAACTTTTACCTGTATCACTTTTCCCGAAGTCAAAAGAAGGCTCATCGGGTTGCTGATGATGATCAATCAGCACTTTAATGGCTTTTGATTCAGCCAAATGATTAGCCAGATTTTTGGTTCTATGAAAGATATTAAAGTCGAGGCAACATATGATCTGCGCTTCTCCAAGTATTTGTAGTGCTTTTTCTGAGTGTTTTTCAAAATTTACCACTTGATCTATCCCTGGCATCCAATTCAAAAAATCGGCCCAATTGGTAGGGGAAATAACCGTTACCTCATGATTTAAGGCCTTTAAAAAAAAATATAAACCAAGCGCGGAGCCCATCGCATCACCATCAGGCTTTTGATGCATGGTAATAACCACCTTTTGAGGTTGTGCTAATAGTGGATAGAAAAATTCAATTTTTTGCATACAGTAGCCGCAAAATTGCAGTTTCTACACTATTAAATCAAATCAATTTATCAAATCTTGTTAAAATTGTAAATTCCTTAAGACGAAAATGACTGTATTTAGTACTTTTGCAACGAAATTTAAAACAATATGAGTAATAGAACATTTACGATGATTAAGCCCGATGCTACCCGTAAAGGTGACACAGGCGCTATTTTAGACCAGATTATAAAAGCTGGATTTGCCATTAAAGCAATGAAATGGACAAAATTAACAAAAGAACAAGCAGGTTTATTTTATGATATTCATAGAGAAAGACCTTTTTATGGTGAATTAGTTGATTTTATGAGTAGCGGTCCCATTGTAGCGGCAATTTTGGAAAAAGACAATGCTGTTGCAGATTTCAGAACATTAATCGGAGCAACCAATCCAGAGCAGGCAGCTGAAGGAACTATTCGTAAGCGTTTTGCAGCTTCAGTTGGTGAAAATGCGGTACATGGAAGTGATAGCGATGAGAACGCTGCAATAGAAGGCAACTTTTTCTTCTCTTCTTTAGAGCGATTTTAATTGATCTATTCTATATCATTCAACAAAAAGGTACTTGTAAGCACAAGTACCTTTTTAGTTG
>CANHJH010000175.1 GCA_947460365.1 Sphingobacteriia bacterium
AAGTGAAGTATTATTTAACTAAAAAGTATCAATAAAAATAGCATGAAATGAGCCAAAAATACTAAGCATATACCAACCGATATGTTTATTTGGCGAATACCATGTGACCATTAAAAACCAATAGATATATATACATGAAAAAAGTAGTGATTGCGTTGGTGGTGTTGCTGCCCCTGATGATGAAGGCTCAAAGTATTACCAATTTTATTCCTCAACCAGTTTCTGTGGAAATAAAAACCGGTTCTTTTATCATTGACGAACAAACTGTAATTCAGTTCAACGAACAGCAAAAAGAAATAAAAGCTGCCGTAGATTTTTTCTCTTCAACTATTAAAAGTCTTTCAGGATTTTCGCTACCTAAAAATACAGCGAAGCCCAAAAAAATTATTTTTAAAATCCAATCCACACAGGAAATTGGGAATGAAGGGTATCAACTTTCCGTTACTCCCTTCTCTTTAAGCATTATAGCCAATACCAAAGCTGGCTTATTGTATGGGATACAATCTATTCTACAACAGTTGCCAGCTATCAGAACCAATGCAGTGCTTGAAATTCCTTGTATGGAAGTAAAAGATTATCCTCGTTTTAAGTGGAGAGGAATGCATCTCGATGTTAGTAGACATTTCTTTTCACCTGAAGTTATTAAAGAATACATCGACTTAATGGCTACGTATAAAATGAATGTATTTCATTGGCATTTAGTAGATGATGGCGGCTGGAGAATTGAAATTAAAAAATATCCTTTGTTAACTCAGGTCGGTGGATGGAGAGTAGATAAAACCAATTTGCCTTGGGGGCAACGTCCGCAAGCTCAACCCGGAGAACAAGCTACTTATGGTGGTTTTTATACGCAAGAACAAATCAAAGAAATCATTGCGTATGCTGCTGCTAAAAACATTACTATTGTTCCTGAAATTGAAATGCCTGGTCACGTAGCTTCCGCCATTGCTGCTTATCCGGCTTTAAGCTGTAAACAAGTTCCTCAATTGCCATTAACCGGTGGTAATTATAACAATATCTCTTCTAATTATTGTGCAGGCAACGACAGTGTATATCAATTCTTGCAAAATGTATTAGCCGAAGTAATCGATTTATTCCCTTCCGCTTACATTCATATTGGAGGAGATGAAGTTGATAAAGACCCATGGAAAAAATGTGCGCGTTGTCAGGCTAAAATAAAAGCCAAGGGGCTAAAAAATGAAGAAGAGTTACAAAGCTATTTTATTAAAGAAATTGAAAAATTTGTCATCGCTAAAAAAAGAAAAATCATTGGATGGGATGAAATTTTAGAAGGCGGTTTAGCACCTTCTGCCGCTGTAATGAGCTGGCGTGGTGAAGCTGGTGGGGTAGAAGCAGCAAAAATGCATCATGAAGTAATTATGAGTCCGGGTAATCCTTGCTATTTCGATAACTATCAAGCTGGTCCAGAAGGCGAACCTTTGGCTATTGGCGGGATGAATACCTTGAAATCTGTGTATGATTATGAGCCAATTCCGAAAGACTTAAATACAGAGGAAGCTAAATATGTATTAGGTGCTCAAGGTAATTTGTGGACTGAATTCATTACTACTGCTGCTCATTTAGAATACATGATTTTGCCAAGAATGTTGGCTTTGTCTGAAGTACTTTGGAGCCCTGCTGCAAACAAAAATTGGTTAGGATTTAATGAAAGACTTAAGTCTCATACCCGTGGCTTCGATCAAAAAGGATTAAATTATAGTAAAGGAAATTTTAAAGTAAATATTAAAACTATTTCCGAAAAAGGAAGCCTACAAGTAGATATGTTTACGGAAGCAGATAATGCTACAATTTATTACACTACTGATGGTAGTACCCCCGACATTGGCAGTACACTGTATACAAAACCATTTTACATTACTTCTTCCCAAATAATAAAAGCAGTAACGGTAATAAATGGATTGGTAATGAGTACGAAACCTGCTGAACAAACTTTTGTAATACACAAAGGCGTTGCAAAAAATGTACAATACCAAACTCCTTACAGCACGTATTATCCTGCAAATGGGGCTAATACATTAGCTGATGGAATTAAAGGCACATTAGATCATGGCAAAAATTATCATGGATTTAATGGTAAAGATTTAGTTGCTACCATTGATTTAGGCAATAGTCAAACAATAAGTTCCATTAATATAGGATGTATTCAAAGTTATCGTTCATGGATTTTTCTTCCACAATCGGTAAAGTTTGAGGTATCAACAGATGGCTTAACTTTTACTGAAGTTGGAACGGAAACCAATTCCATACCGGCAACGGAGCAGTCTGTATTCTTAAAAAGTTTTAAAGCCAATTTTAAAGAACAATCGGTTCGTTTTGTACGAGTAATTGCAAAACAAATTGGCAACTGTCCCAAAGGTCACCCTGGTGAGGGCAAAGCCGGATGGATGTTTGCAGATGAAATTGTTATTCAATAATCAATTAATATAAACAAACGATACATGAAGAAGTATTTACTGATGCTGTTTTTAGTAGCATTTATAAAAGTTAGTGCCCAAACTTATCAGCCCAATTGGCAAAGTTTAGATACTCGACCGGTTCCACAATGGTTTACCAATGCCAAATTCGGAATTTTCATCCATTGGGGTGTTTATGCTGTTCCGGGGTATTCAAGTAAAGGCAATTATTCCGAATGGTACCAAAATGGACTGATGAATAAAGATTCTGCCAGAATTAAATACCATCAGCAAAAATTTGGAAATAAAACCTACTACGATCTGGCGGATGATTTCAAAGCCGAATTATACAACCCCGATGAATGGGCTCAATTGTTTGAAAAAAGCGGAGCCAAGTACATCGTGCTCACTTCCAAGCACCACGACGGATTTTGTTTGTGGCCTAATAAAGATGCCAATAAAACATGGGGTTTTGATTGGAATGCGGTAGACAGGGGCCCTAAAAGAGATTTGTTGGGAGATTTATTTAAAGCGGTTCGTAAAACATCTGTTCACGCAGGTATGTACTACTCTTTATATGAATGGTTTAATCCGCTCTGGCTTAAAAACAGAGACTTATATACAACTTCACACGTTTGGCCTCAAATGAAAGAGCTCATTAATACGTATGAGCCGGATGTTTTCTGGACAGATGGAGATTGGGATGCAACCGATACGGTTTGGCGCAGTACCTCTTTTTTATCTTGGTTATATAATGAAAGCCCGGTAAAAAATAAAATAGTAACTTTTGATAGATGGGGCAGCGGTATTCGTTTTAATCATGGTGGAGTTTATACTCCGGAATATCAGCCCGAATTATCTTTCAAAGATCATCCATGGGAAGAAAGCCGCGGTATGGGTTCTAGCTATGGCTACAATCGCGCTGAAGATGCATGGGATTATAATTCAACTCAATCTTTATTGTTACAGCTAATCGATAAAGTGAGTAGAGGGGGTAATTTCTTATTAGACATCGGGCCAGATGAGCATGGCAAAATCCCTCCAATTATGCAAGAAAGATTATTGCAAATGGGCGAATGGTTAAAAGTAAATGGAGAAGCGATTTATGATACCAAACAATGGAAAGTAGCCTCCCAATGGAGTGCAGGTAGAACAGATTACAAACCTAAAAACGGACATGGTGATCTGTTACTAAAACTAACTATTGAACCCGATTCCGGCTATGCAGTAAAAGAAGTATTTTATACATATAATGATCAAACAAAGTCCTTATATGCCTTATTACCTCAATATCCGGCAAATAAAAAAATAGTGCTGAAAGATTTAAAACTCAGTTCAACCAACAAAGTAACCCTACTACAAACCCAACAGCATTTAAATTGGAAACAATTGGGCGCAAATGTAGAAGTGCAATTACCTGAGTTTAATCCGGCAAAAATGAAAACAGGAGAAGCCTATGTTATAAAGATTGCTGGTATTAGTAAGTAAAAATTGTTATTATGTTATTCGTATAATATACTAATTTCATACATTGCAAAATTATATTAGTATTTTATTACAGTCCAATAATGTCAATATTCAACCTAAAACTAACATGCCATTTTTTATTCCTGTTTTTTTTCATATTAATGAATGAGAACATACAGGCTCAAAAATCACCCAATGTAATTTATATCTATGCAGATGATTTGGGATATGGCGATTTAGGTTGTTACGGCCAAAAAATAATTAATACGCCCCATCTCGACCAAATGGCTCGAGATGGGATGCGTTTCACACAACATTATTCGGGTGCACCTGTATGTGCACCGGCAAGAGCTATGCTACTAACCGGCAAACATGCCGGTCACGCTTATATTAGGGGTAACTATGAACTGGGTGGTTTTGCTGATTCAGCCGAACGTGGTCAAATACCCCTGCCCGAAGGAACGTTTACTATTGCCAAACTAATGAAACAAGCAGGATATAATACTGCTATAATTGGCAAATGGGGTTTAGGCATGCATAATACTGCAGGTAACCCCCAGTTACACGGCTTTGATTATGCTTATGGCTACTTGGATCAAAAACAAGCCCATAATTATTACCCATCCCATTTATGGGAAAATGGCCAAAAAGACACCTTAAATAACCAGGAGTTACTTCCACATCAAAAAATAAATCCTGTATTGGCTGATGATAAAGACTTCTATAAGTTTACTGGGGAAGAGTATGCACCGGCTAAAATGACGGAAAAAGCCTTGAATTTTATTCAAACCAATCAAAAAAATCCGTTCTTTTTATATTTACCCTATTCTTTACCGCATTTGGCATTACAAGCACCGGATGAATACGTTAATAAATACAAGGGATTATACAACGAAACGCCTTATTACGGAGAAAAAGGGTACTTGCCATGTAAATACCCATTATCTACCTATGCTGCAATGGTTACTTTTTTAGATGATCAAGTAGGGTTGGTCATGCAAAAACTAAAAGAACTGGGTATAGAAGACAATACCATTGTAATGTTCTCCAGCGATAATGGCGCTACTTTTGAAATAGGAGGATTTCAACCGGCATTTTTTAATAGCAATGGGGGATTAAGGGGCGTAAAGGCCCAGCTTTTTGAAGGCGGGATTCGGGAACCTTTTATTGTAAAATGGCCCGGTAAAGTAGAAGCCGGTAAATCCAGCAATTTACTATCTGCTCAATTTGATATTATGGCAACATTAGCAGAGCTTACTAATCAACCGATAGCACTTAATTCAACTGATGGTGTATCATTGTTGCCGGAAATAATGGGCACACCCACATTACAAAAACTACATCCGTACTTATATTTTGAATTCCCCGAAAACGATGGCCAAATTGCCATTCGTATGGCCAACTGGAAGGGCATAAAAGTAAATCTTAAGAAAAATCCTGAAAGTAAATGGATGCTTTTTGATTTAAATTCAGACCCCACAGAATCAAGAAATGTAGCTGAACAGCATCCAATTATAGTTCGGAAATTAAATGAAATAGTCATGCGAGAGCATACTACAGCGCCTTTAATAGATTGGGAACTACCGATTTCTCAAAATTAAATAGTTTTCCCCCCTCAACACTGCTGCATCACCCCATAGCATTTCATATATAAGAAAAACGGAATGTACAATTCCGTG
>CANHJH010000176.1 GCA_947460365.1 Sphingobacteriia bacterium
ATCACTTCCGCCACATTTCACCCCAATAGTTAATGCACTTAAAGGAGCTTCTGCTCTTTCTATTTTATTAACTTCAATTAATTGGAGAAAAGTTTGTTGAATGGCTTCTGCAACAAGTGAAGATTCACTTTTACTTTGTTGTTGTTCAAAAATTAGTAACGGCTTATTAAATGATGGATTTCGCTCTTTTAAATAACTCACAAAATCTTTTACTTGTAAATGCTGGCAACCAAGACTCAATAAAGTTATGCCAGCTACATTTGGATGATCCGCATAAGCAGCCAATAATTTCCCTAATGTATTGGCATCTTGTCTTGTTCCACCACAACCTCCCTGATGATTTAAAAACTTTATTCCATCAATATTTTTAAATAAGCGCTTTGATTGAGGTGCAGATAAAGTTGCCCCAAATGCAATGGTACTAATATCTTTACCTTGCTTATATGCTTCTACCAACTCATGTGTGTACGCATTATACTTTTCGGTATTTGCATAACCTAACTCATTATGCAATGCTTCCTTAATTACATCTAGATTTCTATTTTCACAAAACACCGTTGGTATAAATAACCAATAATTGGCCGTACCTATATTTCCGTCGTTTCGATGATATCCCTTAAAAGTTCTATGCAAATATTTAGATACATCAGGAGCCGTCCAGTTAAAATGAGAACCCTTATAGGAAAATTGATCCGTTGCATGTTTGGTATTCTCTACTGTCATTAATGCCCCCTTTAAAACAGGCACAGCAGCTGTTCCTACAGTTACACCATACATAATAATTTTATCTCCCACAGACAAATCCTCTGTAAATATCTTGTGCTTACCTGTAACGTCTTCAGTTAAAACAATTGACACCCCTTCCCAATTAACAATATCACCTTTTTTTAAATCTTTCAATGCAACTAAAACATTATCAATTGTATGAACTTTTATTACATTTTTTTGAGAATCACTCATATTACTTTATTATAAACTATCTATTAAAAAATTAAATAAAGCGAATGCAAGCTGCACAAAATGATATACTTCTTTCATGATATTCAGCAAAACAATCGAAGATGAAGTTAACCAATAACTCTTTTACAAATATTCACATTATTGGCATAGTATTAAACTATATTGGCATAAATTATTCATTTTTATGTATTTTGTGTAAAATAAACATAATGAATCCGCATTTACTCAAAGTGATGCCGGCTCCAAATAACAGCTTTAGCATTAGACAAGATATCGTACCTTATTTCTATAATCGTTGGCACTTTCATCCGGAAATTGAATTACTGCATGTTCAAAAAGGTTCCGGTATTCAATTTATGGGAGATGCGATTCAACAATTTAAAAAAGACGATGTTATTTTAGTAGGATCTAACTTACCGCATTACTGGCGATGTGATGATCAATATTTTAAACAAATTCCCCATCTTAAAGCACAAGCAACAGTAGTACACTTTAAAGAAGATTTTTGGGGCAAATCTTTTTTAGAACTGCCTGAAAATAAAAAAATTAGCACCCTCCTAAACCAAGCCCGGAGAGGATTGAGTATTACAGGTAACACCAAGTTCTTTGTTATTGAAAAGCTTCATGAAATGTTGCACGCTCAAGACGCGGAAAGGATCATATTGCTATTAACTATTTTATATAAAATAGCCGGTTCAAAGCATTACAAACTAATTTCTACTTCCGGATTCGACCCAAATATCGAAGAAAAAGTTACGGAGAGAATCAACGCTGTGTATACCTATTCTTTACTCCACTTCAAAGAAAAAATAACACTTAAAAAAATTGCAGAAGTATCGAATATTAGTCCAAACTCATTTTGCAGATACTTTAAATTACATACTAGAAAAACTTACAATTTCTTTTTACAAGAATTACGCATTGGCCATGCCAGCAAATTATTAATGGAGAATAAACTCAACATTACTCAAATTATTTTTGAATGTGGATTTAATAATGCAACTAATTTTTATAAGTCATTTAAAAGAATAACAGGTAAAACGCCTTTTGAATATCAAAAGCAATTTATTGATCATTCAATGAACAGATAATAACATCAATACAAGCGATTTAAAGTTTATTTATGCTGTGATTGTTATACCTTGTGAGAAGTTTAATTTGATAGTAATTAATCATTTAAGTACATAACTAGATGAATTTTTCGCACAATATAAATTCCCTGGGTCAATCTGATTTGCCTTCTAAAAAGAAGCCCATCTACCCCATTAAAGAGGATCTGCGAAACTACCTGATTAAATATGGAAGAGAAGTTGAACTTCCTTTTGGATACAAAGACCTACAACGATTTACTTACACCATTCCGATTAAAGACAAAAATGGCAACGAAACCGCTTGGGAAAAAGTAACGTACGACATGCATGAATGGTCTTTCTTAAGAGAATGTCTGATTCAAGTTTATGCCATCTTGAAAACAGAAGGTGATATGAGCTATATAGACCATTTAGATGTTGCGAGAATTGATTACTGCTTTTTTGGTAATAGCCAACCATTCCGAATTCGCATCATCAATAAATTCAATGATAACTACGACCATTATTATATTAAACAAGCCGATGCAAGCAGGGTTTATGGATTAGAACTCGAACATATGCTGTCGCCCAACAGAATGGTGTATTTTACCTGCAAAGACACTTTAATTGAAGAACATATTCCTGGCATTCCAGGTGATATCTTTATTGCTGAATACTTAAACGACCCACATACCAATCCAATCAGATTAGCAAAAGAGTTTGTGAAATTTAATGAACGCTGTTTTGTGCATTTATTAGGCGATATGCGAGCTTATAATTTTGTGGTCAATATCATTCCTGATATTGAAGATTATCAATACCGAATTAGAGCCATCGATTTTGACCAACAATCTTATGAAGGAAGAAAAAATTTATACTTACCTCAATTCTTTAAAGAAAATCAACCTTTAGTAGAGTTGGTATTAAAGCATCTAAACCCTAAATCTATTGAGCAATATCAGGCGGAGGAAAAAACGATGATGACTTTTCGTTTAGTTTCATCACGTTATAGAATTATGGAACTATTAGATATTATGGATGATGATGCTATTTCTAAAACGGAGAAAATTACCCAATTAAAAGAATCACTCGCCGCTCATTTTAACAACAGTAATTATCTCAAAGCAAAAACAATGGGACAATTACTAAAAACGCATTTAAAACAGTCCTTAAGAAAGTTATTGAAAAAAGTAACTAAAACCAGAAATAAAATTGCCGACTAATTAAATTCCGACTCCAACCATACGATACTCAAGCCATCTGCAAGTTTATAATTTAACTCAAGCGGATATTGAATTGCTTGTTTGCTAAATACCGCATTGATGATTCCTTCTTGCTGCTGCTGAAAATATGCTGTTTGCAAATGCGCTTTAAAATCTACCTCTCCCTTGCCCCACCATTTATACATGGCTTCTTTAGCACTCCATAATACAGTCAATTGATTAATCAATTCCTGTTTACTCAAATTAACCAACGGTATTAATTCATCTTCACGTAAAAACTTATGTTGTACTTTTAGCACCCGTTCTGTAATTGTTTCTACATCAATCCCTACATGCATTTTGCTACTTACAATTGCTGCAGCATAATTATCAGAATGAGAAATAGAAAAATGATACGCATGACTCAATAAAAAAGGTTTACGTGAATCAGCAATGGCAATTTGCGCAACCTTAAAATCAGGAAACAAAAAAGGTAATAAATATCTTCCGGCTAAATGTTGTAACCTTTTTACAGGATGTGCAACTGGAATTGGTATATCCATATCCTTTAGGAAAAAGGATTCCTCTTCTTCAATTTTCCAAACTGCCATTCTGGTATTCGGAGACACCTCCTGTTGAAAATATAAAGGCACTATAGTGTATTATTTAGCATTTTGAATGATAAATGGACAATTATCAATTATTAATTATCTTGCAACTTTACAAAAAGATACATCACCATTGTAAAAGTACGCTTTATGATATTAAGTGATTTGCGAATTTTAGAAGAAATAGAAAAAGGAACCATAAAAATTGAGCCTTATAATCGTGCAGATTTAGGTAGTAATAGCTATGACGTACACTTGGGCAAATGGCTTGCAACCTATACTGATGCTGTATTAGACGCGAAAAGTCACAATAAAATAGAATATTTTGAAATACCGGAAGATGGATTTGTATTACAACCTTCCGGATTTTATTTAGGCGTTACAATGGAGTATACCGAAACACATGCACATGTGCCTTTTTTAGAAGGAAAATCCTCCACAGGGCGCTTAGGCATTGATATTCACGCTACAGCAGGAAAAGGTGATGTAGGTTTTTGTGGAAATTGGACCCTTGAAATTTCTTGCAAACAACCGGTTAGAGTTTACACAGGTATGCCCATAGGCCAACTTATTTATTTCCCGGTGGACGGAGAAATTGAGGTTAAATACAACCAAAAAACCAATGCCAAGTACAGCGGTCAACCTAACAAGCCAATAGAAAGCATGATGTGGAAAAACAAGTTCTAGCGTTTGCCATATTTTGCTTTATATGCCAGTAACCAACCCAAAACTTCATTATAACTATTAATTCCAGCAACTTGTTTATTCATTTTAAGGAACTGATCAAATAGACTATTACTAATTGGAACAATATTATTCTTTCGCTTATAAAAGAATTCCCTGATTAGTTTTCGATCTTTCTTTACAAGTGTATCGATGTGTTGGTTATTATATTCAATTATAGCTTTAAACTGCATAAAATCATTTTCTTTTGCATACAGCATATATTCCTCGGCAATTGCATAATTTAATAATTCTAAATATGTAGCATACTGGAAATAAGGATTTTGGGAATTAGACGCGGCTAAATACCCCACAAAATTAGCTTCACTCTCACTAGCGTAACCAATTTGATGTGCTATTTCATGACTAACAATAAATGGCAACAAAATCCTGGGCACATCTGTTCTAATTTGAGCTTCGCCTGTAAATGGATTATAATACCCGGTAAATCCTACATAATCTGCTAATGGAGTATAAAATGTTTCTTTTATGGAGGAAGGAGTGTATCGCAGAAAAGGATACACAACACTTAATGCTTCATAGTTTTTACATGTTGCTCTAATGATAGCCTGCACAGGCATTTCCTGCAACGTACTATCGTTTAATAATTTCCTACAATAATTAGCTTGTGTGATTAATTCTTTGGTTAAATCAACAATTTGTTCTTTCGAATAAGCATTAGGGTGTATAACTAATTGATAAGCAATGCCTTTCCGGTCATAATTTAATCCCCAAATAGTTTTAAAAATGATATAAACCCAACACATCAAACGAATCCACTTACCTAATGAATTTACAACTCTTGAAAAATCAAAGAATAAAAAGTAATTGATTGATTGACGAAATTGTTTAATACATAATAACAAAAGCCTGCTTCCAATTATAAAATAAAGACAGTCACCCAAACTAAATGGCAACCATCCAATTGAAATACGCAGTAATTTACCTACAAGTGGATAAAAAATAGCCGAATAGTATTTTTCCACAAAAT
>CANHJH010000177.1 GCA_947460365.1 Sphingobacteriia bacterium
AACTTCAAGCCATTTTCTTGGATGATGATATTGGTATCGAAGGGAGCAGATAAAAAGCCTTTTTGTTGTTCTAAGCCTTCTAATAAACGCACTGGCACGTCATTTCGCTCATAAATCCCTTTGGGAATAAAAATTTCATTCAATGCTTTTACTATGGTTGGTTTCCATTTCTCTATGCCCAGAGAAAGGGTTTGCAGAACAAAATAGTCATTGAACTTGTCAATAATTAATGCCGGCAATTGGTCAGCTTCCCCAAAAACGAGCCTGCAGTTTTCGGTGTAACCTATTTTTTTGCGGTATTCCCAGGCGGTTTTAATTTGGTTTATGATAAAAGTTTCGTCTACTTGTTGGGGTTTACGGGTCAGTAGGCGGATGATAATTTGCGATTGAGGGTTAATATATCCGATTCCGGCAAATTTTCCATCTGCATAGCGTACCTCCACTAAATCACCAGCCTCTGGGGTGCCGGCTACTCTATCTACTTCATTTCCGTATATCCATGGGTGACCGTTGGCAATTCTTGGTGAAATCTTCTTCTTTAAGTAAACCTTTATCATTCGGCAAATATAAGACTAGTATATCTGTCATTTTTTCCCTTTTCTTTGCGTGGCAAAATATTTGTCAAATAGTGAGTACTAATAATTTATGAATATGGAAGAACAAGAAGTAACCAATAATGCAGAAAATGCTGAAAAAGTAGCCGGAATGGATATGAATGCTGACGAAAGTGCAGCCGGTACAACTCCTTTTAATGATCCGGTTACTGAAGCGTCAGCAATTGAAAAATTGCAGGCCGAATTACAGGAGCAAAAAGATAAGTATTTGCGATTAATGGCAGAATTTGATAATTATAAAAGAAGAACTGCCAAAGAACGGTTGGAGTTAATGCAAACAGCGGGGAAAGATGTGATTGTTTCTTTACTAGATGTGCTGGATGACTGCGATCGTGCTGAAAAGCAATTGAATGGCAGTGCAGATATCTCCTTACAAAAAGAGGGCGTATTATTAGTATTTAATAAGTTACGTACAACATTGCAGCAAAAGGGAGTAAAAGCGATGGAAAGTATTGGGGCAGATTTTGATGTAGAGTTACATGAAGCAATTACTGAAATTCCGGCACCATCAGAAGAAATGATAGGGAAAGTGATAGACGAAGTAGTGAAAGGATACTTAATGAGCGATAAAATAATTCGCTTTGCTAAAGTGGTAGTAGGCAAATAAATTATACATTGAATGAGAAGTAAGTACACCAATTAAATAGGGTACTTATTTTGAAAAAACTAATTATGGCTAAAAAAGATTTTTACGAAATATTAGGGGTTAGTAAATCGGCAACCGCTGAAGAAATTAAGAAAGCTTACCGTAAAGTGGCTATGCAGTATCATCCCGACAGAAATCCGGGGGATGCAGCTGCTGAGGAAAAGTTTAAGGAGGCTGCAGAAGCTTACGAAATTTTAAGTGATGCTGATAAAAAAGCCAAATATGATCGTTATGGGCATGCTGCTTTTGGACCCGGTATGGGAGGGGGTGGACAGCACCATGGCGGGATGGACATGAATGATATTTTTAGTCAGTTTGGCGATGTATTTGGTGACGATGTATTTGGTAGTTTTTTTGGTGGAGGAAGAAGTCGAGGTGGCGGCGGCAGTGCAAGAGCTCGTGGGCAGCGCGGTAGTAATTTGCGAATTAAGTTGAAATTAACTTTTGAAGAAATAGCCAAAGGGGTTACTAAAAATGTAAAAGTAAAAAAGCATGTTTCTTGTAGTACCTGTAGTGGAAGCGGTGCAAAAGATAAAAATAGTGTACAAAATTGTTCAACCTGTGGCGGAAGTGGACAGGTAAGAAAGATAACCAGTACTTTTCTTGGTCAAATGCAAACGGTAGGAACTTGTCCCACTTGTAATGGTGAAGGAACTACAGTTACTGCTAAATGCGGGGCTTGTAAAGGAGATGGCAGGGTTTATGGAGAAGAAACAATCAGTATTGAAATTCCTGCAGGTGTGCAGGAGGGAATGCAGCTGAGTATGAGTTCTAAGGGCAATGCAGGCGCCAGAGGAGGTGCTCCGGGCGATTTAATTATTCAAATTGAAGAAGAGCCACATAGTGAATTACACAGAGATGGACTGAATGTGGCTTATGATTTATATATAACATTTCCGGACGCTGTTTTTGGAAGTAGTGTAGAAGTACCTACCATTGATGGTAGGGCTAAAATCAAAATTCCAGCAGGAACGCAAAGTGGTAAAATATTCCGTTTAAAAGGAAAAGGCTTTCCGGAAGTACAGGGTTATAGCAAGGGAGATCAATTGATCAATGTGAATGTATGGACACCACAGTCTATTACACCAGAGGAAAAAGATGCGCTGGAAAAGATGGCCAAGAGTCCGAATTTTATACCGAATCCTGCAAAAGGAGAGAAGAGTTTCTTTGATCGGGTAAAAGAGGCATTTGGCTAATATTGATCATATCCCTTACTACTTTGTAAGAGTTAGGTAGCTTATACATTATACAGATCAATTAAAAGAAAGCGATTTTATTCGCTTTCTTTTAATTGGTAAATCTCTTTTAAGTTTCTTCCAAATCCGTCATAATCTAAGCCATAGCCCAATACGAATCTGTTGGGAATGGAGAAGCAACAATAATCGATGTGAACCGGATGTATGGTTGCATCGGGTTTATGTAATAATACGGCAATTTTTAAGGAGGAAGGCTGCTGATGTTCTAACTGTGGAAGAAATTGGCTGAGTGTTTTACCCGTATCAATAATGTCTTCCAGAATAATGACATGTCTGTTATTAATGTCATTATCCAGACCAATTGCAGTGATTACATTGCCGGTAGATTTTGCACCTTTATAGGAAGCTAATTTAATAAAACATATTTCTGCTTCAATATTTATTGCTTTAAAAAGATCCGCAGCAAACATAAAAGAACCATTCAGAATGGCAATGAATAAAGGCTTTTTACCGGCATAGTCTTTATTGATTTCTTCTGCTAATTCTTTGATTTTTTCTTGAATAAGCGATTCCGGTAAAAAAGGTTCAAATGTTTTATCGAACAGTGTTACTAATGCAGACATATTATTTTTTATTAGGAGTTGCTAAAGTGTTAGAGATGGGTTTTAGTAATATTTTATTACCGATTGTAGGAGTTGAATTAGCCGCGAAGCTGTTGTACTGTAATACATTTTCTAAACGCACACCCTCTTGTTGCGCGATGGAATAAAATGATTCTCCTTCTTTAACAATATGATAATCAGTAGCCCCTTTCTTTTGTTTTTTTTCTAAAAAGATAAGTTGATCTTGTTCTAATATATCTATGTTATGGAGCTCATTGTATTCCATAATTTTGCTTAACGTGATCCCGTATTCATTGGCTAGTGCAAGCAGCGACATGCCTTCATTGGCATAAATAACTTTTGTTTGATTGATGGTAAAAACACTGGAGGGATAGGAGGGCTTTTTTTTACTATCAATAGTTTCGTTTTTGCTAGACTGCAGATCGGTTTCGACATCTTTAGACAGGTCTTCAGCAGGTATGTTTTTATTTTCAACAGAAACTACCGAAGTGGATGTAGTTAAGGTAGACTGTTTAATATTATTAGGAACAGAAAGGTTATTGGAAGAATTTGCAGGTACCGTTGAATTGGTTTTTTCCGGAGTTGATTTAGGCTCTGCAGCAAGTGTGTTGAATCTATCTAAATTAAAATCCTTTATTACTTTAATTAATTTTTGCGGATAAGTAGGACTGGTTGCATAGCCCGCTTTTTTTAATCCGTAAGCCCAGGCTTCATAGTCTGCGGAGTTTAAGCTAAACAGAAAGTTGTAGTGTGCTCTTGATCTTAAAAAATCGGAATGATCTCTATATGAGGCTTCCGCATTCGGATAAACTCTAAAACACTCTCCTTTTTCATCATCATCATGATAGGTTCTGTCGCCCGTCCATTCCGGTTTGCATTTTATTCCAAAATGGTTATTCGATTTTTTTACTAAATTACTTTCACCTGATTGCGATTCTAAAATTCCTTGTGCCAATTTAATTGCTGCCGGAATACCTGTACGAATCATTTCTTGCACAGCAATTTCGCTGTATTGCTGAATATATAGTTCAGCTTTATCACGTTGTGCATTTGCCCAAAGGGAGCAAAAAGTAAAAGTGATGGTAAATATTTTCTTCATTCAAATTTCTTTTTAATAAGCGTAATACCATCTCTTATTGTTAATATGACTTGTTCTGTTCTGGGGTCATTTTTAACATGTTCATTAAAACGGTGTATTGCTTTTGCATTTTTTCCGGATATTGGATTTTCCAGAACCTGACCATGAAACAATACATTATCTGCGAGTATAATACCTTTTTCAGATAATTGTGGAACTAGTTTTTCATAGTATTCTATATAAGCCGTTTTATCGGCATCAATAAAAATCAAGTCCCATTTGTGTGGTAACGTATCAATAATTTCTAAAGCGTTGCCACAATGCAAAGTTACTTGCTTATTTTGAATGAATTTGCTAAAATTTGCTGCTGCAACATTGGCATCTTCTTCTCTTAATTCAATGGTATGGAGTGCTCCACCTGGTGCCAGACCTTTAGCTAAACAAATAGCGCTGTAACCGGTAAAAGTGCCGATTTCCAGAATATAAGTGGGTTGTAGCATTGTGCTGATAAAACGCAGGAAATGCCCCTGGATTTTACCACTAAGCATATGTGCTTTAGGATGTAAAAGATGGGTTTGTGCATTAATTTCTGCCAAATCTGCTGATTCTGTCGATGAAAACTGATCGGCATATAATTCGGCTAATTGACTTAAAAATTCCATTTAAAACTGCTATTGAATTGAAACAGTAAGATTACTTTAAGCATGTTGCTTTTCAGTTGAATGTTTGGAAGAAATAATCAATAAACCGATAAACGTAATTAATCCATTGATGATCAATAGTTCTAATCCCAGCTGATAAGAGCCAAATATTAGTTTTTGGTATTTATCTAACAGAAAGCAGATGACAGGAGAAACTAAGCAAATAAACGGGACCAGCTTGTCATTTACCGATCTTTTGGTGAGAATTCCAAACGTAAATAATCCCAATAAAGGCCCATAAGTGTATGCTGCAATTTTTAATAGTAAACCAATCATGCTGGGATCGTCTGCCCATTTAAATACCATCACAAATAGTAAGAAGATAAAAGCAAAAACCAGGTGAACTTTTTGTCTGATTTTTTTCTGCTGTTCATTAGTCAGGTCTGTTCTTCTTTGTATGCCTAAAACATCTATACAAAAAGATGCGGTGAGGGCTGTAATGGCTCCGTCTGCACTGGGAAATAATGCAGAAATGAGGGCGATGATAAAAATAATGGAAATGATTGGCGGCATGTGTTGTAGCGCAAGTGTGGGGAATATTTTATCTCCTGTTGCTGTAACATTTAATTGGTTGGCATATAAGTATAACAATCCACCAAGAAACAGGAATATTAAAATTACGAGCATTAAAACCACTGCCATTGTG
>CANHJH010000178.1 GCA_947460365.1 Sphingobacteriia bacterium
GAAGTATGTGTTGCCAGAAGAATAAGAACCAATTCGCCTTTGCAAGCATTAACAGTGTTAAATGACGCTGCTTATATAGAGATGGCACAACATTTTGCAACCACTATGTTTCAATCCAAACAGCCAACTATTACTGATAAAATTAATCATGGATATAAAACCATTTTTTATTCAGCCATGGCTAAGGAAAAATTAATTGCATTAAATACGCTTTATAAAAAAGCGTTTCAACATTTTAAAAGTGAACCCGGTGAAATAGAAAAAATTTCAGGCACAAAAAGCGCATCGAAAAGCCCAGAATTGGCCGCGTTAGTGGTAGTAGCCAATGCTATGCTAAATTTAGATGAGTGTATAACCAAAAATTAATTCGATGAGTAAATACAACGATAGAATTATTCAGGAAGCCCAATCTAAAAAGTTGGAACAAGTTACCCGCAGACATTTTTTGAATGACTGTGTATATGGATTGGGTGGTCTTGCACTTGGTTCCTTGTTTAACAGTTGCAGTACTTCAGGTATTAGCGAAGCACAACAAAATGTAATCAATCCATTAGCTCCCCATGCGCCGCATTTTTTAGGCAAAGCAAAATCAGTCATTTACCTGCACATGGCAGGTGCTCCTTCTCAATTGGAACTGTTTGATTACAAGCCGGAACTGATGAAATTAAACGGACAAGATTGTCCACCCTCTTTATTAGAAGGCAAAAAATTTGCGTTCATAAGAGGAGTACCTAAAATGCTAGGACCCTTAGCTAATTTTAAGCAAAGGGGACAAAGTGGTGCCTGGATATCAGATCATTTGCCGCATCTTTCAACTGTTGCAGATGAAATAAGTTTCTTAAAAGCAGTGCAAACAGATCAGTTCAATCATGGACCTGCACAACTCTTAATGCACACAGGTTCAGCTCGTCTGGGGCGTCCGAGTATGGGCTCCTGGGTTACCTATGGATTAGGAACTGTTAACAGTAATTTGCCAGGGTTTGTAGTGTTAACCTCCGGTGGCAGATCTCCTGATGCAGGAAAAAGTATATGGGGTAGTGGGTTCTTGCCATCTGTTTATCAGGGCGTACAATGCAGATCAGAAGGTGATCCCATATTGTTCTTAAATGATCCTGATGGTATCAACAGAGATATACGAAGAGCATCAATCGATGCAATTAATGAAGTAAATAAAACTTCTTACGAAGAATACAAAGACCCTGAAATACTGTCTCGAATTGCCCAGTATGAAATGGCGTATAAAATGCAAATTGCAGTGCCGGATGTAATGAATATTAATGATGAACCAGCATACATTCACCAATTGTATGGTACTAAACCCGGACAAGAATGTTTTGCTAATAATGTTTTGTTAGCCAGGAAATTAGTTGAAAACGGCGTTCGATTTGTTCAGCTATTCGATTGGGGTTGGGATACACATGGTACCGGAGAAGACGGCTCGCTTGAATATGGCTTTATCAACAAATGCAGAAGTATCGATAAACCTATTACTGCTTTGTTACTAGATCTAAAACAACGCGGTTTATTAGAAGAAACATTAGTGGTTTGGGGTGGAGAATTCGGCAGAACTCCTATGCAGGAAAACCGAGATGGTAACCCCAACGCATTTAAAGGCAGAGATCATCACTCCGATGCATTTACTATGTGGATGGCAGGCGGCGGTATTAAGTCGGGATACACCCATGGTGAAACAGATGAGATAGGCTATAATGCTATTGATGGTAAGGTTTCCACCTTTGATATTCAGGCAACTATCCTAAATCAATTAGGCTTTAACCATGAAACGTTTACGTATAACTTTCAGGGCAGACCATTCAGACTCACCGATGTTTCTGGTAATGTAATTAATGAAATCATTTCATAAAATATTGAATTTTAAAATTTAAGCGTTGAATCAATTGAATCATTTTATTGGTGTTTTCCATCCCATGCTGGTGCATCTGCCTATTGGTTTTTTATTGCTGGGTATATTATTTTATTGGTTAAGCTTTCATGAAAAATTTGCGAACTTAATTTTTAGTGTTCGATTCATCTATTTATTAGGAAGTATAGCCGCTGTAGTTTCCTGTATATCTGGCTGGTGTTTATCTAATACCACTTTTTATGAAGAAAAACTATTAAACTATCATCAGTGGCTGGGAATCACCTTAGCCATTTTATCATGTACCTTATATGCCCTTTTCAATAAAATAGCCACTAACACAAATCGTATTTTAACAGTTGTTGTATTCATTGTGTTATGCATAACAGGTCATTTAGGGGCAACACTTACCCATGGAGCATTTTCATTCAATGACAATGCAGAAACTCGTACAGCTAATCAAGCATCTGCCAAACAACCAATCATTCAAAATATAGATGAGGCAATAGTCTATAAAGAGCTTATTCAGCCAATTTTTCAAGATAATTGTTACAACTGTCATGGTGCGT
This sequence comes from Sphingobacteriia bacterium, assembly GCA_947460365.1. Lineage (GTDB taxonomy): Bacteria > Bacteroidota > Bacteroidia > Chitinophagales > Chitinophagaceae > Sediminibacterium. The sequence continues at coordinate 2,431 of CANHJH010000178.1, forward strand.
CTAAGCAAAAAGGAAATTTACGATTAGATGAAACTGATTGGATAGTAAAGGGCGGAAAAACGGGGGCAGTATTGATTCCCAATGATGCAGCAAAAAGTATACTCTATCAAAGATTAATGCTCGAAGAGCTCGATAAAAAGCACATGCCACCAAAATCGGAGCCTTCATTAACTAAAAATCAAATTAACCTTATTCATTGGTGGATTGCATCTGGAGCAAGTTTCGATAAAAAAGTAAAAGATTTAAACCCAACAGCCAAAGAACAAAAAATATTAGCTGAATATGCTAAACCTTTACAATCCATTGAGTACTATCCTGCCGCATCAGTTGCAGCACCCGATAAAAAAACGATGGAACAACTAACTAATCTGGGTATAGCTGTCGTTCCTGTAGCCAATAACAGCAATTACCTGGAGATAGACTTTCTATCGAATAAAAATATACCAAAAAATATTTGGGTATGGTTAGAGAAATTGAAGGATCAGATCGTGTCTCTAAAAATAAAAAACAATGAGCTAAATTCCACCTCATTCAATACAATCGCAAAGCTGCAAAACTTGCATCAACTTCACTTGCCCAATTGCAAGGTTAAAGAGGCTGATTTAATCTCTTTGCAAAAACTTAAATACATACAAATTTTAAATGTAGTAGGTACAAATATTTCAGCTAAAGGAATCGAAAGTCTTTTGCGTACCATGCAGGTGAAGAAATTATTTATGTATCAAACCAATCTGTCTTCAGCCGAAAAAAATAATTTAATTAAACAATTCAATACCGTTAAAATAGATACTGGAAACTACCACATGACTATGTTAGAATCAGATACAGCGCTGGTAAAAATGAGCACTAAATGATTATTTGCTTTGAATTACTTAACTTACAAACATAAAAATATCGATTAATTATGCGTTCACTTTACATTGTTAGTGTTTTATTATTGACCATCATTTTTGCGGCTAATGCCCAAATGGCAAAGCCTTTTGAAGAACATGATTTGAAAATTAATTGGAAACTAATTACCAATGAATATCAAAAACAATCAAAATTTTTAGCTGCTTTTGAATTGATTAATAATAGTAATAATCAATTCCCTGCTTCGGGCTGGACCATCTATTTTAATTCCAGTTTCGAAATACCCACTGCCAATCTTCAATCGGGTATACATATCACTCATGTTAATGGCGATATCTATAAAATAGCACCAACTGCCGATTTTAAATCGATCCCAGCTAAATCATCTACCCTGGTTGAATATATTACCAATGGCCTTCTAATCAACAGAACAGTGGCTCCCAGTGGCTTATATATTGTTTGGGATAATGCCCCGGTTACTGGATACACCATCGCTAATTATGATATCCCGGTATTAAAAGATAACACAACAGGATTAATTACCCCGGAGAAAATTTTTCAACAAAACCAATTCATCAAAAACCTTCCAGCCGAACAAGTAGCTAAAATACTACCCACACCTGTTTCATATAAATCATTAAGCGGTGCGTTTAAACTCAATAAAAATATAGCTGTAAAAGCCGATCCTTTATTTAAGCAGGAAGCAAATTATCTTACCACCAGCATCAACAATATTTTAACTACTCCTGCAACCAAGCAGGGCTCAACTACAATCAATTTATTGAAAGCAGATTTGTCTAAAGAAGCTTATCAGTTGCTGGTAACTCCTCAGGAAATAACTATCAAAGCCGCTACGGGCGCAGGTATATTTTATGGCATTCAATCTTTGTTTGCATTAATGCCGGCAGATGTATGGAAAGAAAAACAACCCGAAATTTCAGTTCCTGCTGTTGATATAAGTGATGAGCCAAGATTTGGTTACAGAAGTTTAATGCTCGATGTTGCCAGAAATTTCAAATCTAAATCAGAAATATTTCGCATACTGGATTTAATGGCGATCTATAAATTAAATGTTTTTCATTTTCATTTCAGTGATGATGAAGGCTGGAGAATTGAAATCCCTTCTTTGCCGGAGTTAACCAGCTTAGGCGCTAAGCGGGGTCATACTTTAGATAGTAAAACCATGTTGCCTGCTTCTTATGCAGCCGGCCCTACACCAGGTAAAACAATGGGTACGGGTTTTTACACCCGCAATGAGTTTATTGAAATTTTAAAATATGCTGCAGAAAGACATATAGAAGTCATTCCAGAAATTGAAACACCTGGTCACAGCAGAGCTGCTATTAAAGCAATGGACTTGCGGTATGAAAAGTTTATGCAGCAAGGAAATAAAACCGAAGCCGAAAAGTATCTGTTGCGCGATAGAAACGATCAATCTGTATACAGCTCTGCTCAACAATGGACCGACAATGTAATGTGCGTTGCAATGCCTTCTGTATATACATTTATCGATAAAGTAGTGGTTGAACTATTGGCGATGTACAAGGCTGCCGGTGCCCCAATCTCTTCCATTCACATGGGAGGTGATGAAGTGCCTGCCGGCGCATGGGAAAAGTCGCCAATTTGTCAACAGCTTATTCAATCAGATGCTGTACTGGAAAACACCAACGACTTGTGGTATTATTATTACAACAAAGTGAATAAAATCATTCAGTCTAAAGGGCTGTTTGTTTCTGGCTGGGAAGAAGTTGGTATGCGTAAAACAAAATTAGATGGTGCCAATACTATGATTGTAAATCCAAAAATGGCCAACGATCGTTTTCAATTACATGTATGGAACAATATGGTTGGATGGGGCGCTGAAGATTTACCTTACCGCTTAGCCAACGCCGGGTATAAAGTAGTGTTATCTCCGGTTAGTAATAATTATTTTGATTTGGCTTACCATAAATCTCCCGATGAAATGGGCTATTATTGGGGAGGGTTTCAAGACGTAGATAAGCCATTTTATTTTATACCATATAATTATTACAAAACGGCTAAAGAAAATGCTGCAGGAAACCCAATTGATAAATCTTATTTTATTGGAAAAGATCGGTTGACAGATTTCGGTAAATCAAATATTGTAGGAATTCAAGGTTTATTGTGGAGTGAAAATGTACGTAGTGTTGCCATCATGGAATATCTGTTGTTGCCTAAATTATTGGGATTAGCAGA
>CANHJH010000179.1 GCA_947460365.1 Sphingobacteriia bacterium
CGCCTAAACCGTCAATTATCCGTGTAGCTGATGATTTAGTTAGTGAACAGTCATTAAACTACAAGTGGTTTTTTAACAACATACTTCTTCCATCCGATACCATCAACACCCTAAAAATAAAAACTAAAGGACTATATCAGGTGCAAACTAGTTTAGATAAATTCTGTTGGTCTAAATCTCCTGATTATTTAGTGCAAATAGATCCGGTTTCTGGCCTCCAAAAAGAGTTTCAGCTTTCAGCTTACCCTAATCCAACTACCGGTATATTTTATTTACAGTTGAAATTAGATAAACGATATAGTGGTCTGGTTCAAATATTAATTTTAGATGCTATAGGTAACTTAAAATGGAAGTATAATCACTTTGTGTTTAATGATGCAAGTGTACGCATACCTTTTAATTTAATTTTAAATAAAGGCGTTTATACAATCAATGTAAACTTAAACGGTTACAAATCAAAGGCAATTCAAATAATAGGATTATAACGTGAAAAAAATTATTGTATTATTCTGCTCTGCATGCATTATCACCGGTTGTAGCAAGCAATATGTTGAAACAGATCCCGCAACTGGACAGGAAACTAGTGCTTTGTCAAATAACACCTCTAGTATTTGTGAGTTAATTGGTTTTCAACAAATCGAAGGATCAACCATTTTCAACAAATTGTTATTTACTAAGGATAGTGCTAAACTTCCGGTTGCGCTAGTTTATTATGACAGCGTTACCCAAAAAACTGATAAGCTTATACGATTTACTTATTCAAATGGTATAGTTAAAATTAATGATAATGAGTGGATGGCCATGGATGCTACTTCAAAAAATGTAACCCAGTATAATGTTAGACAATATTATGCTGATAGTACTTATGATAATGAGTTTTATGAGTATGTATACAACGATCTAAACGAATTAGTAAATAAGTACACCTACCTTAATGGGACAAAATCTCCGGATTATATTACCAATTATCAATATGATAATAGTAAAAATCTTGTTAAGTGCGAACTTTTTTTAAGTGATGGAAAAACAAAACTTCTTCAGACAGATTTAAAATATGATTTAACTAAAACAATTAAACCATGGATTTATTTGTATGGTGATTCTTTCGAGAATTACTTGTATGTGCAAGGCTTTAATTTTGGTGTAAAACCAGTCAATCCAGTTGCTGAAATGACAACTGTTATTTTTGATGTCAATTCAGGTAATGTGTTTGATACATGGAAAACAAGTTTTGGCAGTTATGTATTTTCTAAAGACAGTTATGTGTTACAAGTGAATAGTACCGGAGATCTGCAACAAGGTCTAGGATTATTTTTAGGAACTACCCGATTTAATTATGCATGTAATTAGTGCTGAAGTTTAAATATTTAGTTAGTTACTATTTTGTAATACAAGCAGGCAGTATGGTAGGTTTTTTAATCCTTAATTGTTTATGGATGCTAAATTGGCCAAAAACAACTTCTATATCTCTTTTTGAAACTTTAAATTCCTTTGACAAAAAATCAACCATAAAATCTGTTGCCTTTCCATCTGTAGGAGCCGCCGTAACACTTACTTTTAATTGATTTCCTTTTACTTTTCCAATCTTATTCATCTTCGCACCGGGAGTTCCTAATATGTTTAATACTAAAACATCGCCATCCCATTCATAAAATGAGTCCATATTTATTTTTTCTATGTTAAATGTACTATTCAATGAACTAAAAAAAAACTTTCAATTAATTAGTCTATTTGATTGGTAGGATATAAATTTGTATCAAATAAATTTTACTAATAAATTATTTGATTCTTCAAAATTTATACATTGAAAAAACTAATTCTTGGTTGTGTTTTTATACTCCTTCAAATTACACTATCTGCTCAAGCGGTAAACTCGTATAATGATGAAATTGAAAGATGGTTTCAACAGCGATACGCTGCCTTAAAGAAAGAAGATGGATGGCTTAATTTAGTAGGCTTATATTGGTTAGAACAAGGTAAAAATACTTTTGGTACCAATGACCAGAATATGCTGGTTTTTCCAAAAGAATTCGGTATACCTTTTGCAGGATATGTTGAATTAATAAATGGTAAAGTAATTCTTGAAGCAAATAAAAATATTCCCTTAAAAGTTAATGGTAAACAGCAGCAACACCCTATAATATTTTCTGTAGACTCAAATATAAATGCATCTGTTTCCTTCAACTCTTTTCACTGGAGGGTAATTAAACGAGAAGATAAAATTGGTATTAGATTAAGAAATAACAATGCTCCTTTAGTTAAAAGCTTTCAATCAATCAATCGGTTTAAAACTGATTCTACCTGGAGAATTACGGCATCTTTTCAGGCCCCTCTGTTCCCTTCAACCTTGCCCATTAAAAATGTAATTGGTCAAACTGTTCAAATGAAACTATTGGGTAAATTAATATTTTCCATTGGAGGGAAAATTTATTCTTTAGATGCAGTAGAAGAAGGGGACGACCTGTTTGTTATATTTGGTGATGCAACCAATAGCTCCTCAACATATGGGGCTGGTAGATTTTTATTGGTTGACAAGCCCAATACGGAGGGAAAAACTTTTATTGATTTTAACAAAGCATATAATCCACCTTGTGCTTTTACAAAGTTCGCAACCTGTCCCTTGCCTCCATTACAAAACATATTGCCAATTTCAATAACAGCAGGAGAGAAGAAATTTGTACATTAATTGCTAGTTGAGCTGTACGGCAGGAAAACGGTAATGTTGACTGTCGTATACAAACAGTTCCTCAATCTCATAATCCCAATATTTATACAGCGGAGACTTCACTAAAATCTGATCTGCCTTTTCCTTGTCTATTGTATTGAGTGTAATCCAGCTAGTCTGACTTTCCATACTAACTGCATAACTGTCTATAATACCTTTATTGAGTAAATAATTGATGTATGTTCTATGAGCAGGCACAAGTGACATAAAATCATTGTCCATCGTAAATTTAATTATTGCCTGAAACTTTTTCATAGTAACGGTTTTATTTCCAATTTAAACAATATTCATGCGCACCCCGAATTTAATGGCAATTTGTCAATAAACATGCGAAGTCTGCCATTTTTTACGAAACTTGTTGAATATTAGTTTTGTTTAGAAATAAACATCTTCAATAAAAAATATTTCTTTCACTTCATTGTTCTTAAGCTCTATTGCAACTACATCAAATTGTATATATTTCCATTTTTGATGTTGATATTGATATGCACTTGCTGCATTTTTTAAATATTGCATTTTTTCTTTAGTAATACTTTCTTCCGGATGCCCGTATTTGAGGGAGTTCCTGGTTTTTACTTCCACAAAATGCAATAAGTTACTTTTGGAAGCGATGATATCTACCTCATAATGCTTATGTCGCCAATTTCGGGCTTCTATGATAAAATTATTTTTTTTCAAAAAATCACTGGCAATCTCTTCGCCCTTGGCTCCGGTATCTTTATTTTTTAAATCCATGTTTTATGCAAAATATTCATCTTTCAGTCGATATTTGCAGGTATAAATACTTGTTTTTCGAATGGAGAAAAGCCATAAATATGGGGAATCAATCATTCTTCACTGTGTAAATTTAATTTTCTTGGTATAATTAATCAATTAACAGATAAATATGAATAATAAAATATATAAAATTAAAGGAGTTGTTCAACATTATGCCTGGGGTGGCTTTACCTATATTCCGCAATTGTTGGGTGTGGGTAATTCCCAACATAAGCCTTTTGCAGAATATTGGATGGGAGCTCATGTATCGGCTCCTTCAATTGTTTTAGATAATGGAAGTGAACAGCCTTTGAATAAAATTATTCAGCAAAATCCAGTAGAAACATTAACCCAGAAAGTATTTGACAGTTTTGGTGAATTACCCTTTCTATTTAAAGTGTTGGATGTAAATGAAATGCTTTCTATACAAGTTCATCCCACAAAAATGGAGGCTGAAAAAGGGTTTGATGCTGAAGAAGCCGCCGGTATCCCACTCAATGCAGCTAATAGAAATTATAAGGACCGAAATCACAAACCCGAAGTAATGATTGCTTTGAGTGATTTTTGGTTACTGCATGGCTTTAAGTTGCAACACAATATCGAGCAAACATTACAACAAGTGCCCGAATTGAATGGGTTCCTTCCGTTATTCAAATCTAGTGGTATTAAAGAGCTATATCGCTTTCTAATGAATATGGAACAGCAAGAAGTAAATAATTTGTTGTTGCCACTCATTAAACGGGAAATTCAATCAAAAAAAGAAGGCAAACTTTCTAAAGCCGATCCTGGTTGGTGGGCCTCTAAACTTTTTGAAAATAAAGGTTTATCCGGAGATATAGACAAGGGTATCTTTTCTATATATCTTTTCAATATTGTAAACATAAAACCAGGAGGGGCTATTTTTCAAAAAGCAGGCATTCCTCATGCATATCTGGAAGGACAGAATATTGAATTGATGGCTAATAGCGATAATGTTCTGAGAGCCGGATTAACACCCAAATACATCGACGTGCCTGAGCTAATGAAACATACTTCTTTTGAAGAAGTCATTCCAGAAATAATGATGGGCATTCCAGTAAATGAGGGAGAAGTAAGCTATCCCTGCCCTATACCTGATTTTGGGATTAGTAAAATTAATTTAAATGCTGATTTTAAATACCATACAAAAGCTAACTCATTAGAAATGTTAATAATAACAGAGGGAGAATTAACCATTAATGCTAACCTGTCTTTTGGTAAAGGTGAAGCTGTAGTGATTTTTCCGGGGGCTGAATACCAGCTAAAAACTAATACAAATGCTGTCTTATTCAAAGCGTTTGTACCATTTTAATCACATTATTCACATAGTGGGTAAAATTGGCAAATCACTTTAATTGGTTTAAGTGTATTTTTGATTTTAAATATAAATACGCATAGAAAAAGCCATTTATAATATTTGCAAACCCATTGCAATTATCTACAGGCGATTTACAAGCGATTTTTAAAAAAAGATATAAATGAAAAATATAAATAAGAACTTGATTGCGGCTTTAGTGTTAATGATAGTTACTACTGCTTTGTATAGAGTTATTCCAGGTAGACCTTATGGCTTTGCGCCACAAATTGCCGTTGCAATCTTTTCCGGTTCTATATTTATTAATAATAAAAGAATTGCTTTTTTGCTTCCGCTACTTTCAATGCTGATTTCAGACGGGTTTTATCAGTTATTGTATTTAAACGGCTGGGCTGAGATACCTGGATTCTATTCCGGTCAATGGGAAAACTACCTATTGTTTGTTGGGCTAACTTGTTTTGGATTCCTTGTTCAATCCAACAGAATAATGTCTATTTTTTCTGTTAGCTTAATCACTCCTTCTGCATATTTTTTGGTATCTAACACTATGGTATGGCTTTTTGGTGGAGGGTATAATCGTCCCCAAAATGCAAACTGGTTCATTACATGCTTAGC
>CANHJH010000180.1 GCA_947460365.1 Sphingobacteriia bacterium
ATTTATGAAAGTGGGCAAGGGAATAGATAATGCTCGATTACTACCCATTATTCAATCTCTTTTATTATTCAATTTAATATTCGGATTCTTTTTTAATCAGGAAGGAAATGCATTTGGCGATATGTTTTATTCTACAAGATTAATCGCTTTCGAAAAAAATATATTGAGTTTGGGTGTTTACCTGATTTCACTGCTTTGTACGGACTGGCTTAAAAAGACAGCACATTTAGCGGAATACTTTTTATTAATGTTGTCAGCATTGTTGGGTATGTTTTTTATGCTGTCGAGCGGAAATTTATTGATGTTTTATTTGGCATTAGAGTTGGCTTCTATTCCGGTTGCAGCAATGGCTAATTTCGATTTAGATAAAAAGCATTCTTCAGAAGCTGCTATGAAAATGATATTGTCTGCTGCATTTTCTTCAGGTATTTTATTGTTTGGTATTTCCTTGATATATGGCGTAGCCGGTACATTAAATTTTGCAGAACTTTCTCAACACTCGGCACCTACCAATTTGTATACGTTGGCATTTGTATTTTTATTTAGTGCATTTGCATTTAAGTTATCTGTAGTGCCTTTTCACTTATGGACAGCGGATGTATACGAAGGATCCCCGGTTGCAACTGCCTCATTTTTATCAGTTGTTTCTAAAGCTGCAATAGCTTTTGTATTCATTACAATATTGTATAAGGTTTTTCAACCATTGCAAAACACTTGGTATATATTGATTTTAATACTTGCTTTATTAACCATCATTATCGGTAATCTGTTTGCTTTAAGGCAGCAAAATATAAAGCGGTTTCTTGCTTTTTCTTCTATAGCTCAGGTTGGATTTATATTAGTAGGTGTAACTGGAAGCAATCAAATGGGCCTAACATCTGTTATTTATTTTTTACTTGTTTATGTATTTTCTAATTTGGCTGCATTTGGTGTGGTCTCTGTTGTAAGTGAACAAGCCAATAAGGAAAATATAGATGATTATAAAGGATTTTATCAAACCAATCCTATATTAACCTGGGTACTTGCATTAGCATTATTTTCACTTGCTGGTGTGCCACCAACTGCGGGTTTTTTTGGTAAATTTTTCTTATTAACTGCAGGTGGCTCAAAAGCCAATTATGCTTTTTTGATTTTGGTGGCATTAAATATGGTAATCTCTTTGTATTATTATTTAAGAGTGGTACGTGCAATGTTTATCGATAAAAACGAGTTGCCGGTAACCCCATTACACCTGGCATTACCTGTTAAACTCGGTTTAATTATATGTAGTGCGGGTATATTATTGGTTGGTATATTTGGTTGGATATATGATTACATTCAATCGTTAAATTAAGTGCTTTATGGCTATTAATAAGAATCATGAATTTGAAGAACTAGATGGCGTTAAATGTGGTATTGTAGAAAAAAATGTATCACCATCAAGGGTAGATTTTTTAAGAGCGTTGCTTACCATAAATGGCTACACTGTTGTTGTTGTTCCATCACCTGCTCCTAAAGTTGCACTGCCAAAAGAAGGGGAGGAGCCTACAGCAGTAGTTGCACCAGAGACCTTCACAGTAGGGGTAACCGATTACACTTTTAATAGCATTAATGCGGTATTTGGCCGGTCATTAAAAACCAGCAATGGTCACGTTGTTACATTGGCTTACTGGAATCAAAAAGAAGCAGAAAGTCATGATGAAATACCGTATTATGAAAGTCAAAATTAAAAAGGTAAAATTTAAAATGTATATTTTAAAATGCGCCCATCAAAGGGCTATATAAATAATGCATTCGCAATGTGAAGCTATTTATAAGCCTTTGTTTCATCTATGACATGATGTAGGAGGGAATAGGAGAAAAATCAGTTAAAAAATAAAAAATGCAATTCGAAGGAGTATATGCTCCTTTGAATTGCATTTTAGCGTTTAAATTCTTTTAGTTATGATTAATCTTTTTTGTAGTCGATTCTAACTAATCCGGCATCCGGATTTTTAGAAAACCATCCTGTTCCATATTCTAAAACATAGAATCTGCCATCAGGACCAACTTCAATGTCTATAGCGGCGTTGAATTTAGTGTTACCCATAAATGGTTCCATTCTTTCATAGTCCCCATTTTTATTCATGGTTACCGCTTTAATAAAGCCTCGCATCCAATCATAGAAAATCAATTTGCCGTCATAATAATGAGGATAGCTGGTTTTCGAAGGATATAAATCACTGTAGTAAATAGGGCCAGCCATTGCTGTTCTACCGCCCGCACCTACAGAAGGGAAGTCCGGAGATTTTCCATAAGGATACCAAATAAACGCTGGTTGTGCCGGTGGAAGCTCAGTTAATCCTGTATTGTTTCTTGAATTATTAACGGGTTTTGCAGGATCAAACAGAGGGCCTGATTTGCCTGTTGCATAATCAAAAGCATGATAGGGTTTATTATTCCCAACAAAAAATGGCCATCCAAAGAATCCGGCTTTACGTGCCTGATTGAGTTCGTCATATCCCTGTGGACCTCTGGTTTCTAAACTATCAGCACTGGCATCAGGCCCCACTTCCCCCCAATACAAATAACCATTTTTTGGATCAATGGAAATACGATACGGATTTCTATTCCCCATAACATAAATTTCCGGTCTTGTTTTTAAAGTGCCCGGTTTAAATAAGTTACCGTCCGGAATAGAATAACTCCCATCTGCGTTGATTTTTATACGAATGATTTTGCCTCTTAAATCATTCGTGTTACCTGATGCTCTTCTTTCATCATATTGTTCATGACCCGGACGATCATCTAAAGGCGCAAATCCATGACTAACAAAGCGTTGATTTGGCTCATCAAAGGGTGTTGTGTTATCACCTGTTGAAACATAAATGCAATTATCCGGTCCAAATGCAATGGAGCCGCCTGTATGACAACAAATATCTCTTTGCGAGTAAAACTGAAGAATTATTTTTTCAGTAGATGGTTTTAGTGTGTCATTTTCTAAAGTGAATCTGGATAGTCTGTTCACTGAGGTGTCGCTTGGGCTATAAAAAACATAAACAAAGTGGTTGTTTTTGAAATCCGGATCTGCCTTAATGCCCAGCAGCCCTTCTTCTGCATTCACTCCCGGCTGATCTGTTTTGTAATAAACATTTAAAAAGCCTACCTGTTTGGTTTGTTGAGTAGCATTACTATATAAATATATTTCACCTCTCCTTTGACAAACTAATACATCTAAATTAGGTAGTACGGTTAATTCAGTAGGTTCGAAAAAAGTACCGGTTACCAATGAGGTCTTTGTGAAGAGTTTTTCATCGGGGGCATATTGACTGGTAGCTTTGTTATAGTTTGCAGTATTATCACCCATTGCATATTGAATACCTCCCAAAATGTGTTTCAAAAAATTGTCTTCTATATAAGAAGCTTCTGTATGCCCTAATTCTGTATAAAATACTCTTCCTCCATCAAAATCATGGTACCACGACATAGGATGGGATGAACCATTCTTGCCCCCCTGATAGGATTGCTCATCTATACTTACTAATACATTGATATTTTTACTTAAGTTTTTGAAGTTGTACCACTCATCTTTTCTGCGCCATGTTTTGGGTAGATGTTTGGTAGCAGGATGATTGTTGTTTTGAACAATCAAATTGGCATCTTGTTGCTCTGGATGACTATCGAATGAAGCACCAATCATTCGAACATACCAATTCCAGTCATATTCCGCGTCAGAAGCCGCATGTATTCCAACAAATCCCCCGCCTGATTGAACATATCTTTCAAGTGCAATTTCCTGATTGCCTGTAAGTAAATCTCCGGTTGTTTGAAGAAATACAATAGCTGCATATTGTTTCAGTGAATCTTCTGAAAATTTATTTGCATTACTAGTCGTATCAACATCAAAACCGTTTTGAGACCCAAGTGAAATTAGGGCTTTCACTCCATCAGGTATTGAACTATGAACAAAACCGGCAGCTTTGGCAAATACTAATACTTTAGGCTTGTCACTTCTTTTATTGCTACACGAGGTAAGTGAAGCAATAAATAGGATAAAACAGAGATAACTCCATGCATTTTTCATGTATATATTTTTTTTCTTGATGTTTACATGTAATTCGCCTTTAATACATTTTGGTTGATCAGTAAACTAAAATGTCTATGGCTCATTTAATGTTTTAGCGTTTGTTAGTCTATTGAAGATAATAAAAAATTGACACAATCGAATTTTGAATATTTTTGTTTCTTAAAATATAAGTTAATGAAAGTATTTGGTCTAAATAAATCTAGTTGGGTTGTCTTTTTAATGGTGTTTTTTATTAATCAATTAGCGGCACAAACAAATAGTGTTGAAAAATATGTAAAGGTAGATTCCACAAAGTCTCCATCCAACGTAATTGAATTAAAGCTAGAAGAGGTGATTATTACAGCACAAAAAAGGGAAGAGCTTTTACAAAAAGCACCCTTAAGTGTTTCCATATTCAATAAAAAAGAGATCGAACAGTTTGGATTTCGAAAAATTAATGATATTTCTGGCTTAGTGCCAAATTTGTATAGTGCAGAGCCGGGCGATGAGCGAAATGTAACATCCTTAAGAGGAATTTCAACCACTTCTTATGATCCAACAGTTGCCACTTATATTGATGGGGTGAATCAGTTTAATTTAGATACCTATATTCCGGTTTTATTTGATGTGGAAAGAATAGAAGTGCTTAGAGGTCCGCAAGGAACTTTATATGGTAGAAATGCGATGGGGGGTGTAATTAATATCATCACTAAACAACCGACTAATGAAACAGGCGGTTTCGCTGAACTGAGCCTTGGAAATTATAATCAAAGCAGGGTAGCAATTGGTGTGAGAACTCCTTTTATAAAAAATAAATTATTTGCCGGAGCATCCATTTTATATCAAGGTAGAGATGGGTATTATTCAAATGATTTTAATAATACTTCCTATGATCAACAAAAATCTTTTTCAGCAAATTATTTTTTGAAATACATGATGAATAGCAAGTGGCAGATGAGTTTAAATTGGAAGCATTATAGTGGAAATAGTGAGGGGCCATTTCCTTTAGCAGCAGGAGTAGAGGAAGGGCTGGCAAATCCATATAAATTGAACCAGAATGCAATTACCACTATGCGTGATCAGACAATGAATGCATCACTAGCCATTCAGTATAAAGGATCAAAACTTCAATTCAGTTCAATCAGCTCATTTCAGAAAAATTACAGATATTACACTCAGCCAATTGATGGCGATTTTTCTCCGCTTGATGCTATTTCAATTCAAAATAATTACGGAAAATCCTGGAATAACATTAAAGCATATACACAGGAGTTTAAAATTAATTCGCCTTCAAATCCCTCTAATAAATTGGCTTGGCTGGCTGGAGCGTATTTGTTTTATCAGGAAGCACCCGTAAAACAGGCAACTCGTTTTGGAGC
>CANHJH010000181.1 GCA_947460365.1 Sphingobacteriia bacterium
ATGAAGCGATTCTTGATTCCCTCGATGAATTGGAAAAAAATAATTTGCAATTGATTTGGCAAACCGGTAAAACCAATGCATCAAAATATTTGACGGCAGCAGCCAATAAAAAAAATATTTGGGTTGGTGCATTCATTCAAGAAATTGAATATGGCTATGCAGCAGCAGATATAATTATTAGCCGATCCGGCGCTATGGCTGTTAGTGAAATTTGTGTAATAGCTAAACCTACTATATTAGTTCCTTACCCTTATGCCGCAGAAGACCATCAAACTGCTAATGCTTTACAGCTGGTGAATGCAGAGGCAGCTGAAATGGTAGTGGATCATAACGCAAGTATTGAATTAGTTAGTAAAGTTATCGCACTTTCCAAAAACGAATTAAAACAGCAACTGTTCAAACAAAATTTAAGTGGATTAGCAGTTATTGACGCAGATAGGAAAATTGCTAAAGAGATCATTAAAGAGATTTTATGAATAAGTTAACTGAAATTAAAAATATTTATTTTATTGGCATTGGAGGAATTGGGATGAGTGCACTCGCTCGCTATTTTTTATCGAAAGGCGCTGTGGTCAGTGGCTATGATAAAACCCCAACTAAATTAACTTCAAGTTTAGAAGCTGAAGGTATTCAAATTCATTATTCCGACGATATAAGTCTGGCCGATCAAAATGCTGATGTAGTTGTTTATACTCCTGCTATTCCGGCTCATCATACAGAGCTGACGTATTTTCGTGAACACCAATATACGGTTGTTAAAAGAAGCGATATTCTACAATGGATTACAGAAAACTCATTTAATATTTGTGTGGCTGGTACGCATGGAAAAACTACGGTTACTTCCATGATTGCTCACATACTCCGACATAGTAATTATGGTTGCAATGCTTTCTTAGGTGGAATTGCGGCAAACTATCATACTAATTTCTGGAGCCATGAAAGAAATGTAGTGGTTGTAGAAGCAGATGAATATGACCGAAGTTTTTTAAAACTGTTTCCTGATATCGCTGTAATAACCTCCATGGATCCCGATCATTTAGATATCTATGGAACTGCTGAAGAAGTAGAAAATGCTTTTGTACAATTCTCTGAAAAAGTAAAACCAAATGGTTGTTTAGTAACCAAACATGGATTAACTCGTACAGCTGAATTGAAGTCCGCTCATCATTTCACTTATGATTATAAAAATGAAGCTGCAAGTGTATATGTTAAAGCGTTACAAGTAGTAAACGGAAGTTATCATTTTTCAGTGGTTAGCCCTCAATGGGTATTGAATGATATGGTGTTGCATATGGGAGGGTTACATAATCTCGATAATATTCTGGCTGCAATCACTATTGCCAAACATCTTGGAATTGAAGACCATAAAATAAGGTTGGCTGTTGAATCATTTAAAGGCGTAAAAAGAAGATTTGAATATGCTTTGAAATCAGCTAAACATATTTTGATTGACGATTATGCACATCATCCAGAAGAATTGAATGCATTGATTTCTGGGGTTAGAAGTATTTTTCCAAATGAAAAGTTGACCTTGATTTTTCAGCCTCATTTATATAGCCGAACTAAAGATCAGGCAGACGGTTTTGCGAAAAGTTTAGATAGCGCCGATGAAGTGCTGTTATTGCCCATTTATCCGGCAAGAGAATTGCCCGTTGAAGGGGTAAACAGTGAAATGTTGTTAAACAAAATGACACTATACAAAAAACAAGTTATTCAAAAAGATGCTTTAATTGATTGGATGGGTATTCATAAGCCCGGATTAGTAGTAATGGCAGGAGCAGGAGATATAGATGCAATGGTGCAAGTAGTTAAAAATATTTTGGATAAGTAAATGAATCAATCGGTAAACTGGAAGAAACTAGTTATTCGTATTTGCTGGACATTAACAGCAAGCGGTATCATTGCGTTTTTTATTGCAGGAAAACTTAATAAAAGTAAAAAAAAGTGCGCCGATATTAATATCGAAATATCTGGTATTGATAAACATTTGTTTATTGATGAAAATGATATAATAGAATTATTAACTGCCAACAGAAGTGTTATCGGACAGCCGATTCATTCTCTTAAGCTTCGGGAAATGGAGGAGATAGTTGAACGAAATGAATGGGTTAAAAATGCTGAAATTTATTTCGATAATCAACAGGTTTTACAAATTACCATTGAAGAGCGACAGCCAATTGCCAGAATATTTCAAACAAACGGAAATTCGTTTTATTTAGATACCGCAGCCATAATTTTACCTTTAAGTAATAAAGTTACTGCTCGTGTTCCTGTTTTTACTGGTTGCACCCTTCAACAAACAAAAGATACTGTACTATTATCTCAAATAGTTCAATTAGCCCAATTCATTTCTTTGGATACATTTTTAAGTGCACAAGTTTCTCAAATAGATATTACCCCGAACAATAAATTTGAAATTATTCCGTTAATTGGTAATCATGTGGTTAGATTAGGAGATGCTTCCGATTTTGAAAAAAAATTAAACCGGTTAAGTATATTTTATAAAACCGCATGGATCAAGTATGGTATTAATAAATATCAAATATTGGATGTTCAATACAATAATCAGGTCATAGGAATAAAACGTGGACAATGGAGTTCAACACAAACTCCTTTAATCGATTCAGTTGGATATAGGAAACCGGATACCCTTGTTTCAAAGCCTCTGATCGTGAGTCCCAATCCTATTGTTGCTAAAGTGAAAACGGTTAGCAATAACGTTAATAAAGTTACTGCCACTTCAAAAAAGGTAGTGGGAAATTCAAAAAATAACGTTTTACCACTAAAAAAGACAATTCCAATATCAACTCTCCCCAAACAGGCAAAAAAGCCAAAAACTTTAATGCCCAAAAACAATAAAACTATTAAAAAGCCGTTAAGAAGTTAAATAAAGTACGTTATGAATGACAATGAAGCACCCATCATTGTAGGATTGGACATTGGCACAACAAAAATTGCAGCTATTGCCGGTCGAAAAAATGAACATGGGAAATTAGAAATTTTGGGGTTTGGACGTGCCAGTAGTAATGGTGTAGAACATGGTTTGGTGCTAAATATAGACCAATCAATGAAAGCAATTTTAAGTGCATTGGAAAATTGTGCTAAAAGCAATCCTGATTTAGAAATATCTGAGGTATATGTTGGTATAGCAGGTCATCATATTAAAAGTCTTCAAAATAGGGATCATATCGTAAGACATGAACCTGAATTGGAAATTCAGCGGTTCGAAATTGATCAGCTAATTAGTAACCAACGCAAAATTTTTATACCAGCAGGCGATCAGATTATTGATGTAATTCCACAGGATTATTATGTAGATAGCAATCAGAACGTGAAAGATCCGGTAGGATATAATGGAGTAATTGTTGGCGCTAATTTCCATATTATTACCGGTGATAGAAATGCTATTCGAAATATTAACAGAGCAGTTGAAAGAAGTGAGTTAAAAACAAAAGATTTAGTACTTCAGCCTTTGGCTTCTGCAAGTGCCGTAATGAGCGAACACGATTTAGAAGCGGGTGTTGCAATATTAGATATTGGTGGCGGTACCAGTGATTTAGCCGTTTTTTCTGAAGGTATATTAAAGCATACCGCTGTAATTCCATTTGGCGGTGGAAATATTACCGACGATATCAAAAAAGGGCTAGGGGTATTGCAAAGTCAGGCAGAAGCAATGAAAATTCAGTTTGGTAGTGCTTTGCCGGATCAAGCAAAAGCCAATGCATTTATTACGATTCCGGGTTTGAGAGGAATGCCTACCAGAGAAATTAGTGTGAAAAATTTGGCGGCAATTATTAATGCACGGATGAGTGAAATCCTGGATTTTGTTTCCTACCAATTAAAACAAGTAGGAATGGATCATCATGAATTAAATGGCGGCATTATCTTAACAGGTGGTGGGTCACAATTGAAACATTTAATTCAATTAACAGAATATATTACTGGTTTAAATGCTCGCGTTGGATTGCCTAACGAGCACCTCGCAGCTAATCATATAGATGAGCTGAAAAAACCCATGTATTCTACTTGTATAGGATTAATATTAAAGGGATACAATGATTTTGAAAACAAACACAAAGAGTTTAATACTACCTTTGCAAAAGTTAATGTACCCGTTAAATTAACTAAAAAAATGAAGGCACAAGATGTACCACAACCCGAACCTGTATCCAACCCTTCACCAGTGCCGGTAAAGGAACCTCGTCGTGGTATATGGGATAATTTTAAAAACGGGTTGATTGATATTTTTAAAGAAGATACCGACCAAATTTTACGTTGATAATTACTACTAACCCAAAAAATTTCAATATGATTCAGTTCGATCATCCCAAGCAGAAATCATCCATCATTAAAGTGTTGGGTGTTGGAGGAGGAGGCAGCAATGCAGTAAACTACATGTTCGATCAAAACATTGAAGGTGTAGATTTTATCATTTGTAATACCGATTCAAAAGCTATTGATCTTAGTAAGATTCCTAATAAAATTCAATTAGGCCCACATCTTACGCAAGGTTTGGGTGCCGGTGCTAATCCTGAAGTTGGAAAAAAAGCTACGGAAGAATCTCTTGATGAAATTAAATCTATTTTAGAAGTTAATACTAAAATGGCTTTTATCACTGTTGGTATGGGGGGTGGAACAGGCACAGGTGGTGCACCTATTATTGCACAAATCTGTAAAGAACTCGGTATCCTTACAGTGGGTATTGTTACTACTCCTTTTGGTTTTGAAGGTCCTCGCAGACTTCAGCAAGCAGAAGAAGGTATAAAAGCATTGAAGCCTTATGTTGATACCTTACTGGTTATCAGCAATGATAAACTTCGTATGCAATATGGTAATCTGAAAATGAGAGAGGCTTTTTCTAAAGCAGATAATGTATTAGCTACCGCTGCAAAATGTATCACGGATGTAATTAACAGCCGAGGACATATTATTGTAGACTTTGCTGATGTATGTACCGTAATGAAAAACGGCGGCGTTGCAATTTTAGGTAAATCTGAAGTAGAAGGTGAAAATCGTGCACAACTGGCTATTGAAGAGGCTTTGAGTTCTCCGCTTCTTAATGATAGTGATATTAAAGGGGCTAAATGGATTCTAATTAACATCTACAGCGCAGAGGGTGAGCATGAATGTACCATGGATGAAATTGAAACAATCAATAATTATCTCAGAATGCAAGCTGGCGAAGGAGCCGATGTAATTGTGGGAACAGGCATTGATGCTTCACTCGATAAAAAAATTGGAATTACTTTAATTGCAACCGGATTTGAACATAAAGATCCTTTTGCAAAATCTCAGGAAGTAAAGCAACCTGAAATTAAAGAAGAAAAAATTGTAATGAAACTTGCCGTAGGTAATGAACCTGCAAATTC
>CANHJH010000182.1 GCA_947460365.1 Sphingobacteriia bacterium
ATAAATGTACCAAAATATTCTGGTCAAATATATACCACCAATGCGCCTATTTTTATTGCTAGTAATGCCATAATTGCTGATACCGGCAGAGCAGATGCGCAATTGGCTACAGGTGGAAGTTTAAATAAAGTTGCTGACAGTTTAGCCAATCTAATGTCCACTTTTTCTGATTTAAAATTGAATATTTCAGATACCGCAGCTATGTTAAGTAAGCTCACATTAGATCGAGTATTGCAAAATGGGAACACTACAAATTTAAATATAGTATCAACTGGCAATATTTCAGTTTCGAATGCAACCGTTTCTTCCAAAATTGGTATTGGTACAGCAACTCCAAATTATGAGCTAGATGTAATAGGAAAGGGCAGGTTTACAGATAGTTTAATTGCAAAAACTATTAAAATAACTTCAATTACGTCTGGATCATCTACTGATAGTATTGTTACAATTGATTCGAATGGAATACTCAAAAAACGAAGTGTTGCAACTGTTTCCGGAATTCAAAACAGCGATGAAATAACTGCTACAAGTGGACAAACTTCCTTTACTTTATCAGCTACACCAATAGGTAAAGTTATCATGTTTAAAAATGGTATTCGTTTACCTAAAACATGTTATACATTAAGTGGCAATACCGTTACTTATATACTTGCTAATAATGGAAATGAAGCAATGGCCTCAGGCGATAGAATAAATTTTGATTATTAGAATAATATTTATGTTTATAAAAGTTGAGGATAAAGGATAAAATAATCATCAAAATAAAACCATTTTTTAAGATTCTATTGAAAGGTGGTTTTATTTTGATTTACCAACCAATCTTATACATTAAATCCATCCTACTTTTTATATTTTTCTGAAAAACTTAAATTTCATATATTCATACTCAACTTGATATATGAAAAAATCTTTTGCATTATTTTTTTTGTTACATTTCGTATTGCTTTTTAACGCTAAAGCACAAAAGCCTTTTTATTCGCTTCAGTCCAGCTCAATACCTACTCAATGGGATAAAGCGCTACCCATGGGTAATGGGCTATTAGGCGCATTAATTTGGCAAAAAGATAATCAATTACGTTTTTCATTAGATAGGGCAGACCTTTGGGATGAAAGACCTATGAAGGGGCTACACCGTAAAGAATTTAGTTATAAATGGGTTCAAGAACAAATTTCTAAAAATGAGTATAAGCCTGTTCAGGAATATTTAGACTATCCATATGATCATGAACCAGCTCCTTCTAAAATTCCAGGCGCAGCCATTGAATTTGATATACATCAATTGGGTAAAAGCACCAATGCGAAACTTGATTTATTAACGGCAACATCTATTATTCAATGGAATAAAGGTGTGCTATTAAAAAGTTTTGTACATGCTACAGAGCCAATTGGCTGGTTTAAGTTTGAAAACGTTCCATTGGATTTTCAAATTAAAATAATAGCACCTAAATACAATGGCGCTGTTAATACTAGTGGAGATGTGGTGGGTGGTGATGATTTGTCGCGTTTAGGGTATGAACAGGGTACAATTAATGTAAGTGATCAATCCATCACTTATTTACAAAAAGGATGGAGTGGATTTTTTTATAAAGTAAGCATTAAATGGAAAAAGGTTAATAATGGAATCGAAGGCGTATGGACAATAACTTCAAATAATCCTACATTCAATCATAATCTATCAGATAGTGTTTTTTTATCAAATCATTTAAATAAAGGATTTAATGTTGACTACACTACACATATAAATTGGTGGAAAAAATATTGGAATCAATCATCCATTCAAGTACCCAATGAATTATTAGAAAAACAATGGTATTTAGAACAATATAAATTTGGCTCTACAGCACGAAAAGGCGCACCCCCAATTTCATTACAAGCTATATGGACAGCTGATAACGGTCGACTTCCACCATGGAAGGGAGACTATCATCACGACTTAAATACACAATTAAGTTACTGGCCTTCTTATAGTGGTAACCATTTACTAGAAGGAATGAGTTATTTAGATCATTTAGATCAAAACAAAGAAAATTATAAAAGATATACTAAAGAATATTTTGGGGTGGATGGTTTGGCAGTTCCAGGCGTTACTACTTTAGATGGAACTGAAATGGGCGGATGGATTCAATATTCCCTATCACCTACAGTATCTGCATGGCTTTCCCATCATTATTATTTGCAGTGGCGTTACAGTATGGATCGCGCTTTTCTTCAAAAGAGGGCATACCCATGGATTAAAGATGTTTCGAAATTCATTGAAAATATTACTGTTTTTAACAAAAATGGATATCGACAATTACCCATTAGTTCTAGTCCAGAAATAAATGATAATAGTCAAGCTGCATGGTTTCATGAAACCACCAATTACGATTTAGCGTTAATTAAATTTAATTTATCGGCTGCTAAAGAATTGGCAAATGAACTAGGATTAACGAAAGAAGTTTTGCATTGGGATAGTTTGTTACAACAATTTCCAGCGTTTAGTTTATCTGAAAACAATGAACTTAAGTTTTCTTCTACATTGCCATATAATGTATCTCATCGTCATTTTTCACATTTAATGGCTGTACATCCATTAAGTTTAATTAAATGGGAAGATGGGTCATATGCTAAAAAAATCATTAACAATACTATTCATCTATTAGATAGTATCGGACCGGCCTATTGGTGTGGATATTCTTATTCCTGGTTGGCTAATTTAAAAGCAAGAGCTAAAGATGGGGAAGGAGCTGCTACTGCATTAGATATATTTGCTAAAGCGTTTTGTTCTACCAATAGTTTTCATTTGAATGGCGATCAGTCGAAATCCGGTTATTCTGAATTTCAATACAGCCCATTTACTTTAGAAGGAAACTTTGCATTTGCAGCTGGATTACAAGAAATGTTGTTGCAATCTTATGCAGGTTTTATTGAAGTTATGCCTGCAGTGCCATTAAGTTGGAAAGATGTTTCGTTCAATAATTTAAGAACTGAAGGTGCATTTTTAATAAGTGCTGAAAAAAAAGATGGAATTATCAATAAAATAATTATAGAATCCGCACAGGGAGGGATAGCGAAAATTAAATTACCATTTGAATGGTATAAACAAACGATCATTGGTACTGCGAAGGTCATGAGTAGTGAAAACGGATTCATGCAAATACGTTTTAATAAAGGAGCTAAAATTATTTTAACTTCCGATCTGTCAACACAAAAGTTGACGCTTACAAAAAATGGGAAATCAAATTTTACCATTTGTATTGCTCCACATGCAGATAGCCTTGAACAAAAGGCTGCTTTAGAATTGAAGGAATACATCTATAAAATATCAGGCGTTTATATCCCAATTGCTCAACGCAATGAAAATAAAGATCAATCTATTTACATTGGTTCTTCATCGCCTGAATATGATGTATATAAAAAATATGATTACAGTATTTCATCTAATACTAATTCTATAAGTATTGTAGGCAGTAATTCTCTAAAAACACTTGAATCTGTATATGTTTTTTTAGAAGAATATTTGGGCTGTAAATTTCTATCACCTTCAGTTGAGCATATATCAGAAATTAAAAATATAGAAATTCAACCTAATTATTTTTATACTCCGAAAGTTAAAACCAGAACGATACATGCCAAACTCTTTTATGATAATCCACTCTTCGCAGCCAAGCGCAGAGTAACAACAGAAGGATTTCCAGGATTTGCCCCTGAAGCCAGAGTGCATACTTTTAATCATTTTATACCGGAGAAAAAATATTATGCATCTAATCCTGAGTTTTATGCTTTGGTTAAAAATAAACGCCTGCCTACTCAGTTGTGTTTAAGTAATGATACTGTTATTCAAATGATTAAAGATTCTGTTGCTGCAGTCTTTAAGAGGAATCCTGCATCTAATGTAGTATCTGTAAGTCAAAATGATAATACGCAATATTGTACTTGTTTTCGGTGTTCTGCAGTAGATGAAAAAGAAGGAACGCCTGCTGCTTCCATGCTTTTACTGGTAAATCATATTGCCAAAGCATTTCCTGATAAAGTTATTTCTACTTTAGCATATCAATATACCAGAAAAGCTCCTATAAATATTCGTCCAGAAAAAAATGTATTGGTCACCTTGTGTTCAATAGAATGTGATAGAAGCGCACCGATAGCAGAGAAATCAAAAGATTTTAAAAACGATTTAAAAGAGTGGGGTGCTATTGGAGCTACAATACAAATTTGGGATTATACAACACAGTTTACTAATTTTTTGGCACCCTTCCCTAATTTAGAAACCATAAAACCCAATATTGAATTATTTGTTGAAAATAACACCAATTGGATTTTTGAACAGCATAGTCATAATGTAAGTGATTTATATGAATTACGCTGCTGGTTGATGTCGAAGCTTTTATGGGATCCTACTTTATCTTATGAAAAGTTATTGGAAGAATTTACTAACGCATACTATGGGACAGCAGGAAACGAAATTCGTCAATATGTGGATGAATTACATAAAGCAATAAAATTATACCCTAATTTTTTTCTATTTTTATATGGAGACCCTGCACAAGGATTTGACTCCTGGATGAGTGAGGAACGCATTAAAAAATACAATTCTTTATTTGATGAAGCATATAAAAAAGCAAATAATGATGAAATATTAAAGTCGCGAATAAATAATGCTAGAATTGGGTTAGATTTTGCTACGTTAGAATTTTACAGATTAAATAAAGCGTCCTATTCTTTGTCCGATACTGCATCAATTTTGGTCTTAATGAACAGATTTGAGGCTTCTGCAAGGCATCAAAAAGTAGTCATCATGAATGAAATGGGCTTGCCTTTTTCAGATTATATCCAATCATACAGAAAACTTTTACATACGGCTGCTAAAACTAATTTAGCACAGGGGGCTAATGTGGTATTGAAAAACAAACCGGTAAAATATGCTCATGAAAACCCATTGGCATTAACTGATGGGGTATATGGTGGATGGAGTTTTTATGCCAATTGGCTAGGCTTTTTGAGTAATTTAGACGCTACTTTAGATTTAGGCGAAATTAAAAATTTTAGTACCATATCTGTTTCGTTTCTACAAGTCTCCAATCATGTAGTATTTTTCCCAACCTCTGTGGAATTTGAAATTTCGGAAGATGGTCAGCATTTTGAAAAAGTAGCAACCATCGGTAATAAATTTCCACTAACTAAAGAAAGTAAAATTAATGATATTCAAAACTTTACTACCAATCCTTCAAATTTAAAAGCACGATATGTAAGGGTTATTGGAAATAATATGTCATCTCCACCATATTGGCATCATGCAGCCGGCACGGGAGCTTGGATTTTTGCGGATGAAATTATCATTAATTAAAACATGATTTTTTTATCC
>CANHJH010000183.1 GCA_947460365.1 Sphingobacteriia bacterium
AAACACCGTTTATTTATAAAGGTAAAATTGAGTATGAAAAGAAAACGAATCAACATAAATTAATAGAAGAAGAGTCAGACAATATTTGGTATCAAGAAATGATGAAGACGCAGCCAAAATTTACAACAGATCATTATGAATTAATATTTAATAGTAAGCAATCGGCATATAGACTTCTCAAAGAAAATCCCGAAAACAAATACGTTTTATTTGGAAGTAAACCTAGTGAAACAGATATTATATTGTCTGATTTGCAAAATGGTTTAAAAAGTAGCCAAAAAGATATTTTTGAAAATACCTATTTAATAAATGATAGTTTACAAAATAATAATTGGAAAATAACATTGGAAACCAGGGAAATTGCTGGTTTTGAATGTAGAAAAGCTATTACAAAAATATGTGATTCTGTATATGTAGTTGCTTTTTATACTGATCAAATTCCGGTTGGAGTAGGTCCTGAGCGTTTTGGTGGTCTTCCGGGTTTAATTTTAGGTTTAGCTGTACCACGATTATACACCACTTGGTTTGCAACAAAGCTTGAGTTGATCGAGCCCACTAACAATCAACTCAATCCCCCCTTAAAAGGAAAAAAAGTAAATAGCATGCAACTATTGAATGAAATGAAAAAAGGAATGAAAGAATGGGGTAAAGAAGGTGTTAAAAGAATTTGGATGTCGCAATTGTAGCATTTTAATGACAATCTATTGTTGTATCACCTGAAAGATTCGGAGATAAGTAAGGACTTATAAATGGGATATTCAAATTGAGTCCTCTGAGAACTAACAAAACTCCTATGGTCAAAGAAATAACCGGAACCATTTTTTTAAACTTGTTACGAAAGGAAGGTTTCATTAATTGACCAGCGCTTACCATTAATAACATTGCAGGAATTGTTCCTACGCCAAAGGAAACCATGAACAAAATCGAATTACTTACTGAACCGGAAACTAATGCTGCAGCCAAGGCCATATAGACTAACCCGCATGGCAATAAGCCATTCATAATACCAGCTGCGTACATCCAATAGATTTTTTGTTTTGTTACTAAAGACCGCATCATATTTACTTGGATATTACTTATAAAATCAGGAAATTTTATTTTTACTTTTTTAAATAATTTTGGTAAAAAAATAGACAATATAATTACACATCCAAGTATTATCGAAAGGATCTGGGTAATACCAAACCAATTGATACTTCTACCTAGTAATCCGACCGACAGCCCTATTGCAGTGTAAGAGGTTACTCTTCCTATATTATACAACAAAACTGCCAACCATTTAGCCTTGCTGGAAAACATATTAAATGGCAAAGAAAGTGCTAAAGGACCGCACATTCCAACACAATGCACACTGCCCCCAAAACCAATTAATAAGCCTGTTAATAAGATTAGATGCATATCTATTGAATAAATATTACTTGTTCCGTATAATATGGTTGCTGATGATAATCGAATGAAATTTTTACATAGTATTTCCCTTTATTAAAGGCCGAATTATTAAAAATATATTTACCAGAGGCAGATGCACTCAATTTAAATTTCTTATCAGACTTTTCAGAAGCAGGATTATAAAAGTGTATTTCGCCATTGTTAAGTTCAGCCGTAACAACAGAATCAATACTAATGTATATTTTATTATTTAAAGTACTAACAACAATTGGATTAGTCATTTTCTTAGCATTATTAACCCCTTGAATATGCGTATTATAAGCTAGTTCTTTATCGTAATAGTTCTCTTCAGCCATTTCGGTATTGAGCATCATACTACGAACAACAAAATACAATATAAAACAAACTCCAGCTGCGTATGCGATAATAATACGGATTCCCCAATTCATTTATAAATTTTTTTATTGATTAAAATTCACTAATAAAAATCGCTTTTTTAGTATCGATTATTTTTTGACCACTCATTAACCTGATTTCATATTTTATTTTTCGCTCATGTACATCCGAAGGTTTTACTTTAATAAAGAAAGTTTCTTCTGCAAGTTGACGACCTTTTAAAGAATCTAACGGCGCTCCTATCCTTTCAATTTTAATAGAGGGATCAGAAGCAACAATATGATACGGGAGGGTTTTATTACTTTTATTAGTTACTTTGATTCGATATAAATTACTAATTGTACCATCTGCATTTTCCTGTATAGTTTGACCGGGTACTCTTAAAACTGTTGCATCAAAAGTTGTACGTGTTGCAATTAATATGGATAAGAGTACAATTAGTATTGCTAATACAGCAGTATAAGATTTTATACGCCAACTAAATTCAAATTTCTTACTTGATGCAATATTATTTTCCGAAGCAAATGTAATTAACTCAGGTTCTTTTCCTACATGCTTCATCATCATATTACAAGCATCTATACATGCTGTACAATTGATACATTCCAGTTGGGTGCCATTTCTGATATCAATATTAGTAGGGCAAACGTTAACACACATTCCACAGTCGATACAATCACCAGAATTTTCTTCGGATTTTCTTCTATTGCGAGGTTCCCCTCTTAAATAATTATAAGCTACTACAATTGTATTTTTATCTAACAGAACCCCTTGTAGTCTTCCATAAGGACAAACAACTGTACATACTATTTCACGAATAAAAGCGTAAACAACATAAAATAATAAAGTAAAGAAAACAATAGCTATAAAACCAACCATATGATTTGAAACCGGTTCGCTAATAATATTTGACAAAGCTTCTACCCCAATAATATATGCTAAAAATATATTAGCAATAGCAAATGAAATCGCTAGAAACACCAAATGTTTAATAGCTTTACGAGCATATAGCTCGGTAGTCCATTCTTTTTGATTGTTTACTTTTTGTTTATTTCCATCACCTTCAATAAGGTACTCAATTTTCCTAAAAACCATTTCCATGAAAATGGTTTGTGGACATACCCAACCGCAAAAAAATCTGCCATAAATTAAGGTGAATATAATTACAAATAAAATTGCAATGAGCATTCCAATTCCGAACATCACAAAATCCTGGGGAGTGAATAATGATCCGAAAAAAATAAATTCACCTTCCGGAAAATTAAATAGGAAGGAAGGATTTCCATCAATTTTTATAAAGGGAAGTGAAACAAATAACAAAAGATAAAAATAACTTAGCCATGTTCTATAGCGATATAAATTACCTTTTGGTTGTAACGCGTATATCCAATTTCTCTTACCTTCTTTATTAATGGTAGAGTGTCTGTTCCTGAATTCTTCTTTGTCTTGCTCAATCATTTAAGCTAAAATTATTTTGTTTTTAATATTGCAGAATCTGCTACTTCTGTTTTATTTACACTTGTACTATCTACAAATAACACGCCTTGTTTTTCTTTAGCCGGTGATGGATTGGTTCCCTGAAGCGACTTAACATAATTTGCCAATTGTGCGATTTGTTTAGGAGAATAATCTTCTTTCCATGATTTCATACCTTTTTCGGGCCATCCATATTTTATAGAGTAAAAGATAGATTTAATATCACCCTTGTGCAGCCAATACGCATCTGTAAGGTTGGGACCAATTCCAGGAGCACCATTTACAATTGCACCCCCATTATCTGCATGACAAGTAACACAAGCACCAGGCTTGTTATATAGAGCCTTCCCTGCAGCAATATCATCGGCACCTAATACTGTAACGTTTTTTTCGTCGATATTATTTGCCGAATTTTCCAGAAAAGCTGCTTGTTTAACAGCAGCAATTTCTTGTTCAATTTGTAACTCTTTTTGTTGCAACGCTCTACTTCCTGAAATGTGGTACACATATAAATATATTATGCTAAAAAGAATGGTAAATCCGAAAGCATACTTCCACCAAATTGGAATATCGTTATCTAGCTCTTTAATGCCATCATAATTATGACCTAAATCTAATTTAACTAGGTCTTCTTGTGTATTACGATTATGAAGTTTATCGAACCAAGATAATTTGGGTGTTTTATTAACTTCTGTTGCCAAAACAGTTTCAGCTGAATCAGCTTTAAGAAATTTTCTAATACCGAATGCAAAATAAAAGATCACTAATAATTCAATTACTAAAACAGCGCCAATAAGATACATTACAGTTTCGGACACCACAGTATTTGTAGCGGCAGCTGCAGGTGACGCTGATTGGGCAGTTATATTAGAGGCAATTGCCAGCATGAAAATAATTAATGCTGCTTTATTGAAAGTTCCATTTTTCTTTTGTTCAGCAATTTTATTTTTTATTACCAACAAGAATACGTTTCCTAAAACAAGTATTACTGCAGCAAGCAACGCAGTTACCACTAATAGTGTGTAAGCAAACACGCTATCGTAATAGACTGCTGCCGGCTTAGGCGATTCTGTAGATGCGGCATCGGCTGCTTGAGCAATCAGCAAAGATGAATTGGCAAAAAGGCACAATAAGAACGCAATAATTTTAACAGATTTTCCTTTGAAAATTTGATGATATTTTTTTAAGTTATTGATCATTTTATATAGTTTATCAGTCATTGATTGGAATATTACTTCTTTCATTCATAGAAGCTTTAGACGCACTGAATACATACCAGGTTACTACTGCAAAAAATACAGTAAAAATTAGTAGGGAAACCAGGGGATATATACTCACATGATCTATACTGGTTAAATAATGTTTGAATTTCATATAATACTATTAATGTAAATTTTTAACCTCTTTTTCAGGCGCTTTTTTAAGATCGGTACCCATACGCTGTAAATATGCAATTATTGCAATAATCTCTTTTTTGCTATTAGCCTTAATTTTATTCATTTTAAGGTCAGCTGCAATTTCATCTGCCTGAATCATCAAATCATCATTAGCTTTTTCAGCAAATCCCTGTTCATAAGGAACACCTAAAGTTTGCATCGCTTTAATTTTAGCAGCGGTAGTAGAAATATCAAGATCATTTTCAATCAGCCAAGGATAAGCAGGCATAATACTTCCCTGAGAGATTTCATCTGGCGCATACATATGTCTGTAATGCCAACTATTGGGATATTTACCACCCTCACGAGCCAAATCCGGACCTGTACGTTTGCTACCCCACTGAAAAGGATGATCATACACAAACTCACCTGATTTTGAATAATCACCATATCTGGCCACTTCATCTCTAAACGGACGAATCATTTGAGAGTGACAAGTATAACAACCTTCCCGAATATAAATATCCCTTCCCTGCAACTCTAAGGGAGTGTAAGGTTTTATCGTGCTAATAGTTGGGATATTCTCTTTAATCAAAAATGTGGGGATTAATTCAATTGCTCCACCTACAGATACTACGATTAAACTCATCACCAACATTTGAACTGGTCTACGTTCT
>CANHJH010000184.1 GCA_947460365.1 Sphingobacteriia bacterium
GCGGCTTCTTTATTAAAATCTAAGCCCAATCCTACCGATGAAGAAATTGAAACATACATGAATGGCAACATTTGTAGATGTGGCACTTATGTAAGAATCAAAGACGCAATTAAGACAGCTGCAAAATCAACCAATCAATAAAACTTTTTAGTATATGGAAAAGTCAACAAATAATTACAACCGACGTTCATTCCTGAAAGTTTCTTCTGTTACAGGAGGTGGCATGATGGTCGGTTTTAGCTGGTTAGCTAATTTAATTCCTAATGAAGCTTTGGCAAGTGCCGAAACCGAAAAACAATGGATTGAGCTTTCCGGATTCATTAAAATCACGCCCGATAATCAAATTAAAATATTTTCTCCTAATCCCGAATTTGGCACCAATGTAATGACTTCTTTGCCTATGATGGTAGCAGAAGAGTTAGAGGTTGATTGGAAAAGTGTAATTGTTGAACAAGGGGATTATGATACACCAAGATTTAAATCTCAATTTACCGGCGGTAGTCAGGCTATGCGAATGGCATGGGTGCCGTTAAGAACTGCAGGGGCAACAGCAAGACTGATGTTAATGCAAGCCGCAGCCAATGAATGGAATGTTCCTGTAACTGAATTAAAAGCTTCTAAAGGTGTTGTATATCATAACGGAACTAATAAAAGTTTAACTTATGGAGCGATAGCATCCGCTGCTGCTAAACTGCCTAAACCCGAAAAGGTAACGTTGAAAAAGAACAGCGATTTTACCCTGATTGGTACGCCACAAAAAAATGTAGTAGGTAAAAGTATAGTATCCGGTAATTCATTGTTTACAATGGATTATAAGCAGGAAGGCATGTTGATTGCTATGATTATTCATCCGCCTGCATTTGGGATGAAATTAAAATCATTTGATGCTACAGAAGCTTTAAAAATGCCGGGCATTAAAGCGGTGTTTGATATTCAGGTATATAAGGATGGATATGAAAGAGCAGGATTCGATACCAGAGCTTTTAATAATCTGGTGGCGGTGGTAGGTAACTCTACATGGGAAGTGATGAATGCTAAAAAGAAAGTAAATGTGCAATGGGAGCCCATTCAAAGTACTAAAGAAACGGTAGCTGCCTGGGGTCGTAAAAAGGAAGAAGTGGTACCTGCCGGATTAGAAAGTACCGATGACCACATGCAGCAAATGCATGCAATGCAGCAAACCCCCGGAAAAATCTTACGAAAAGATGGCGATCCTGAAACGGCATTCACTAAGGCTAAAAAAGTATTAGAGCGAACTTATTCTGCTCCATTTTTGTCGCATAATCCAATGGAACCGATTAGTTGTTTTGCGCACATTACGGACGAGAAAGCATTTTTTGTAGCACCTATTCAAATCCCTGAAATGATGAAACAAAACATCATGAAGAACCTGGATTTGCCTGCAGATAAAATTGAAATGAAATTAGCCAGGATGGGTGGCGGTTTTGGTAGAAGAGCCTATGGACATTACATTGTAGAGGCCGGGCATATCTCTAAAAAAATGAAGGCTCCGGTTAAATTAATTTATACCAGAGAAGATGATATGACTAATGGAGTATATCGTCCTACTTATATGGTTACTTTTAAAGCTGCGTTTGATGAGCAGAATAATGTAACTGCCCTTCACATAAAAGGGGGTGGTATACCGGAGGGCGCTGTTCATGAAAATCGTTTTCCGGCTGGCGCTTTCGAAAACTATCTGGCCGAAGGTTGGAATATTCCATCTAACATCACCATTGGCGCTTTCAGAGCTCCGGGTTCTAATTTTATCGCTTCTGCCGAACAATCGTTTTTAGACGAGTTGGCAGAAACAATGGGTAAAGATCCGATCGACTACCGAATTGAATTATTGAAAAAAGCAAAAGCCAATCCTGTTGGCAAAAACAACGACTATAATGCCGATAGATATATTGGTGTATTGGAGCTGGTTAAAGAAAAGTCGAACTGGTCGAACACCAACAATAAAAATACCCGTAGAGGCGTGGCTGCTTATTTCTGTCACAACTCTTATGCTGCACATGTGGTAGAGGTTACAATGAAAAACGGACAGCCTGCTATTGATCGGGTTGTTTCTGCAATGGATTGTGGATTTATTGTAAATCCGGAAGGTGCTAAAAACATGGTGGAAGGTGCAGTAGTAGATGGTATCGGTAACGCTTTGTTCGGAGGAATGCGTTTTGAGAAAGGCGTTCCTATGCAAAAGAATTTAAATCAATATCGAATCATCAGACAAAGAGAAGCGCCTAAAAAAATAGAAGTGCATTTTGTGCAAAATAACATCGATCCAACCGGATTAGGTGAGCCGCCATTCCCGCCAGTTTTTGCAGCATTAGCTAATGCCTTGTATAAAGCAACGGGCAAACGTTTTTATAATCAACCATTTGTAAATGATTTAAATAAAAGTTAATCCAATTAACTACCCATACTAATAAAAAAGATTGCTGCATGGCAGTCTTTTTTATTATTCATAAATAGACAAACAAATGAAAAAAATAATATTCTCTCTAATTGTTGTAGTAATCGCAATTGCTAGTCAATCATTTTATATACAAGCAGGCTCTTCAAAAAGTATTCAAGATGGACAGTCCGTATATGCTACCTATTGTATGTCTTGCCATATGGAAAATGGAGAAGGCGTAGAAGGCGCATTTCCATCATTGGTAAAAACAGGAAATTTAAAAGATAAAAACAAACTGGTTCAAATCATTTTATCAGGAATGAGAGGACCTATTGTTGTAAAGGGAGTAAAATACAATGCAGAAATGGCCAGTATAAGTTTGTCTGACCAGGAAGTAGTTGATGTGATTAATTTTATTAGAAACTCATGGGGAAATAAAGCACCACTAATGAAGTTAGCAGAAGTTCCTTTGGCAAAAAAAGCAGTGCTGAAAGGGTATCAGGCATATTAATTTACTGTAAATGAAGCAACTCCTTGAAATAATAAAAGCCTATGATGCAGCAACAAAAGTTGGGAAAGCTTCTGTGTTGGCAACAGTTGTTCATTTGGAGGGATCTTCTTACAGAAGACCGGGTGCGAGAATGTTGGTGCTGGAAGATGGGATGATGATTGGTGCAATCAGCGGTGGATGTTTAGAAGGCGATGCACTAAAAAAAGCACTTTTAACTTTTACTGAAAAAAAATCAAGATTAGTCACCTATGATACCAGTGATGAAGAAGATGTAAATGTAGGCATTCAACTCGGCTGTGAAGGCGTAATACAAGTGTTGTTTGAATACATCGATTCAGCTAATGTGTTTAATCCAATTGAGCTGCTTAGAAAAGCTACCGCAAAGCGACAGCAAGCTGTAGTGGTAACTTTATTCGATTTAACGGATAAAAAAAACAACCAAATTGGTACTTGTCTGGTACAAGAACAAAACGGTACCATTGCAGAAGCAATGCAACAATCCGCGCTGAAAGAATTGATTAAACAAGATGTAAATGAGGCCATTCTAAATGGTCAATCTGCAATCATCAACTATGCATCAACGGATATTATTTGCAATGCATTTATCGAATGCATATTACCTCCAATCTCCTTAGTAGTGGTTGGTGCAGGCAATGATGCAATATCCATCATGCAAATTGCTACTGTTTTGGGTTGGGAAGTTAAAGTGGTGGATGGAAGGCATACACATGCAAAGACAGAACGTTTTATAAATGCCTGCCAGGTGCTGGTGAGTAAACCTGAATCGGTACTTCAACAAGTCTCAATAGACAATAGAACTTGTTTTGTTTTAATGACACATAATTACCAATATGATCTACAAATGTTAAAAGCATTACTTGCTACACAGGTTCATTATATTGGCGTGCTTGGCCCTAAAAAGAAATTAGTGAAGATGTTGGACGCATTAAAACAAGAAGGAATCATATTAACTGAAGAAATGCTCGCAAGGATTTATGGCCCAACAGGATTAGATATTGGCGCAGAAACTTCGGAAGAAATTGCAGTAAGCATCATTGCTGAAATTCAAGCTGCATTTGCAGGAAAAGAAGGGACAATGTTAAAGTGGAAGCAAGATCAAATACACAGTAAATGAACTATTTAATTCAACAACTTGGCATATTGATTGTTGCAGCCGGTCAGAGTAAAAGATTGGGCCATCCAAAACAATTACTCCATTTCGAAGGCAAGTCACTTATCAATAGATTAATTGATACGGTGAAATCGTCTGGTTCCTATCCCTTAACGCTTGTACTGGGCTCAGCAGCAGATGAAATTACCACACAAATAACTGCTTCACCTATTGATATAGTATTCAATGATCAATGGAATGAGGGAATGGCAAGTTCTATCAGAGTAGGTGTTCAACGAATCATGTATCTTTCGCCTAACATAGATGGCATTATGATTTTTGTTTGTGATCAACCATTTATCAGCACTGAACAGATTCAATCCCTCATCAAACTTCAGCAAGATTCCGGGTTACCTATGGCATCTTGTTATTATGCAAATGTTTTAGGTACGCCTGCAATATTTCATCAAAGTATTTTTTCGGAACTTTTAGCGTTGGAAGGTGATGTAGGTGCAAAAAAAATAATTAAAGACCGCATATCAGAAGTAGCTAAATTACATTTCGAGGAGGGTATAATAGATATCGATACCATGGACGACTATATAAAATTAACAAAGGAGGTATCCATACGATGATAGTAGATCAATTCAATAGAATACACGATTACCTGCGCATTTCCTTAACGGACAATTGTGATCTAAGATGCTTTTATTGCATGCCAGAAGAAGCGTATCAATTCACACCTTCTAATAAACTCATGCAGGCAGCAGAAATAGAATCCATCGCTAAAATTTTTGTCACCGAAGGCGTGAAGAAAATTAGGTTAACCGGTGGCGAACCCTTGGTGCGAAAAGATTTTGCAGATATTCTTCTCCGGCTTGCTAAGTTGAATATCGAATTAACCATCACTACCAATGGTACTAGATTACACGAGTTTGTGGATGTAATTAAACAGGCAGGTATTCAATCTTTAAATATTAGTTTAGATACGTTACAAAAGGAACGGTTTGTAATGATGACAAAAAGAGATAGGCATCAACAGGTTATGCAAAACATTCAGTTGATGTTAGAGAACAACATACAATTGAAAGTAAATGTTGTTGCAATGAAAGGAATTAACGATGACGAAATTATTGATTTTGTTCGATGGACTAAAGATTGTCCCATCCATATTCGGTTTATTGAATTTATGCCTTTTGATGGTAACCAATGGAATAGCAGTAAAGTCATTACACTCCAACAAATATTAGATAAGGTAGATCGGAAGAGC
>CANHJH010000185.1 GCA_947460365.1 Sphingobacteriia bacterium
GAAACAGGAATATTAAAATTACGAGCATTAAAACCACTGCCATTGTGAGTACATTTTTTTGAGAATCTTTTAGTGTTTTTACTGAAATGTTTTTTTGCATCATTTCCTGATCCATACCCGTCATGGTAACGGTAATGAATGCACCTGCAATAATTTGTTTTAAGAAGAAGAACCTGCTATTAGGGTCGGTAACAAAAATTTTAGAAAATCCTTTATCAGACATCAATTGTAAGCTTTCTCCAAAACCCAGGTGTAAATAATTGAGAATATAAATTACGCAAATTACCAAACCCAGCAGCATGCAACTTGTTTGAAGTGTATCGGTATATACAATTGTTTTAACTCCTCCTTCGAAGGTGTACAATAAAATCATCACCAGAATAATTAAAGTGGTAGCCCAAAATGGAATTCCAAAACTATTTAGGATGGCTTCTTGTAAAATATTTACAACCAGATATAATCTTGCGGTAGCGCCTAATACTCTTGATAAGATAAAAAAGGATGCCCCTGCTTTATAAGAGTAAAAACCTAATCGTCCACTCAAATAATTGTAAATAGAAGTAAGATTTAATCGGTAATAAAGTGGAAGCAAAATATAGGCAATCATGATATAGCCAAACAAGTAGCCAATGGTGATTTGAAAGTAGGCAAAAGATTCTTTAGCTACGGCGCCCGGTACGCTTACAAATGTAACACCGCTCAAAGAAGTGCCAACCATTCCAAAGGCAACCAGCATCCAATTGCTGTTTTTATTACCAATAAAAAACGAGTTATTATCGCTGTTTTTTCCGGTATACCAGGCAACAACTAATAAAATTAAAAAATATCCAACCACAAAAGAGAAAAGAAGTACCGGAGACATAAGCGTTTAATTGTTAGTGAATAATTTTTTTCTAAAGTAATAAAAATAATTGAGGTAATTTGTTGATTATATAACTGTTTTATGAAAGTGAAAAGTTTAGCTGTTTTTTGTGGTTCTAAATCGGGCAATGATCCGCAGTTTTCAATAGAAACTAAAGCATTGGGTCATTTTATGGCCAAAAACAATATTACGCTGGTGTATGGTGGCGGAAACAAAGGCCTAATGGGAGACATCGCCAATGCTGTTATGGAAGGTTCGGGCAAGGTGATTGGGGTTATACCTGAGTTATTGTTGGAGTGGGAGCATCAGCATGAAGGCATTACCGATTTAAGGGTGGTTACCGATATGCATACCAGAAAAAAGTTGATATATGAATTGTGTGATGCGGCTGTAGTATTACCCGGAGGGAACGGCACACTGGATGAAATGTTCGAAATGCTTACCTGGAATACGTTACAGATACATAACAAAAAAATAATCCTGTTAAATTGTAATAACTATTACAGCCATTTGATTGCACACATTGATACAATGCAAGCGCAAGGATTTTTGTATGAAAACTGGCAGCAACGATTAATTATTTGCACCACTGCTGCGGAGGTTATTTCCGCTTTGGGTTGAGATAAATTCCGAACCCGCCACGGAATACCGGTTGCGGATCGCCATATTGATCTCGATAGGGCGAATTAAATTCTTGCATTAAATCTATCATAATAGTAAAATGGGAAAATCTGCTCCCGATTTCCCTGCTGCCATAACCGATACCTGCCAAAAAACTTGGCGCATTTAATTTTAATTGGGCAGAAGGGTTCCCATTGTTAAAAGTTCTTGAATTGGTAATCCAATTGTATTCGGGTTGTATTTGCAGGTGTAAAAAGTTTACCGGCCATATTCTTAGAAAACCACCCCCACCGAAATTGAAGTTTTTATCTTTATAAAGTGCATTGTTTTGCGAATAGTAGTTTAAGTTGATTAATGCACCGGCATCTAACCAATTATTTAAGCTGTATCCAATTTCGGGGTTAATTCCAATATTAAAAAAATTATTCGACAGCCCTATGTTTACACTCGATCCAACAAATACCCGATTGGGGTTAAAGCCTCTGTTTTCAGGTATTACACGATCCTGTGCAGCAATTGAAGTACAAAAGCTGATACTTAAAATCAACATGAAAAAATATGGTTTCATTTGTTTAATCATCATTTAGTGAATCTAATATTTTTGAAAAAATTAATCTTCCAGATCAAATATTTTTCCTGCATTTAAAATGTTGTTGGGGTCAAACGCTTTCTTTATTTCCCGCATTAGGTGTAAATTAGCTTTTTTAAATACGGTATGCATGTATGGTTTTTGAATTAAACCAATCCCATGTTCTCCACTGATGGTACCCCCTAAACTTTTTACTAATTCAAACAGTGCTTTTAA
Organism: Sphingobacteriia bacterium; assembly: GCA_947460365.1. Lineage (GTDB taxonomy): Bacteria > Bacteroidota > Bacteroidia > Chitinophagales > Chitinophagaceae > Sediminibacterium. The sequence goes on from CANHJH010000185.1 coordinate 2,289, forward strand.
GGCAGTGGTCATTTCTTCGCTACCATGACTGTTTTTGATAGTTGGATGATTGATCCGTATATGCAGATTACCATCACCTGCATGACCATAGCAAACCGCATGAAATCCATATTGTTTACCTAATTCTTTCACTCCTTTAATTAAAGCGGGTAATTCGGCTCTTGGTACAACGGTATCTTCCTCGATGGTATATCCACTGGTTTTAACGGCTTCCGCAACTCGTCTGCGTAGCTTCCACAATTCTGCTTTTTGTTGAGCATCATCCGCAAAAAACACTTCCCCTGCATCAAATTGTGTAAGAAGTTCCGCAATGGCTTCCATTTCACTCATCAATACGTCGATGTTATTTCCATCTACTTCGATGATTAAATGTGCAGCGATGGAGTCGTTAACAGGAACAGCGGTGCTGTCTACCATTTTGCTCACAATTTTCAATGCATCTATTTCTACCAGTTCTAAGGCGCTTGGAACAAATCCTGCTCTGAAAATAGCGCTTACAGCAGCGCTTGCATTATCTAATGATGCAAATGGAACCAGCATTAATAAGTCGAACTTTGGATGCGGGATCAGTTTTAAAACGATTTTAGTTACCACCCCTAGGGTGCCTTCGCTGCCCACTACTAGCTGGGTAAGGTTATAGCCGGTTGAGTTTTTTAAGACATTAGCGCCGGTCCATATTACTTCACCAGAAGGTAATACCACTTCTAGGTTGAGCACATAATCTTTTACCACGCCATATTTTACGGCTTTAGGGCCACCACTGTTTTCAGAGATATTCCCTCCAATAAAACAACTACCGCGACTGCTTGGATCGGGCGGGTAAAATAAGCCTTTTTCTTTTACTGCATTTTGCAATTCTTCTGTAATAACACCGGGTTCGGTAATTACTTGCAAATTGCGTTCATCAATCTGAATGATTTTATTGAGACGTTCGGTAGATAATAAAACCCCACCTAAATGAGGAAGAGCACCACCGCTTAAACCGGTACCTGCACCACGTGGTGTTACCGGAATTTTGTGTGTATTGCATAACTGCATAATTGCAGCTACTTCTTCGGTAGATTTTGGTTTTAATACTACTTCGGGATAGTACTGCAAGTGTTCGGTTTCATCGTGACCGTAATGCTGTAAGTTCTCCGCATCAGCCAAAACGTAAGGTTCTCCCACTATTTGCTTGAATAGTTCAAAATTTTCTGGCGTGATTAACCCTTTTGCAGTAGCTCCGGACATAAAATAATTTTGTACAAAATTACTTGCTGAATACCATAAATTGTTAAAAAATCATTGAAACCTTTGCTTTTTTAACAATTGACAATTAAAATGAAAGAATATTTAGATGAATTTTAAAAATGGCGTAAATAATTAAATAAATTAAATAGGATACGCCCAATGCGATAAACTTGTCTGGTTAAAAATGTTGCTGTATGTAATAAGTAGATTATTTACTACCCATTAAAGCACCGGACAAACGCATACCTTTTTCATCTTCCACTACTTTTTTCATTACTTTTTTTAGTCCTTCAGGAAGTTGAAGAATTTCTTCTTCGGTAAGTGGGTGAATAATATCATGAAATTCATCCTCCTCATCATAATAGCCCAGGAAGAGATCATAAACGCCGTTAGCATGTAACCGGATGGAAATTTCCAGATCTTCTTCGTACTGATGCATGGAAATGATGGACCATTGATCATCATCTTCAAAATTAAAAAGTACTTCTACAGGATTATTGCTAATGATATGGGTAACCAATTTTTCAATCAACTCGCCGGAGTGATTATTCACTAATTCTTTGTAATCCATGTAATAGTTTAGGGTATGATCAATCAATTAAAACAAGCCGAACAGCATTCCATCTACTTTTCCTAGAATCTCGCCGAAATGCTCTTCGCTTTCAGCAAATTTGTTCTTATCACAATCAATCACCAATAATGGACCTTCTTTATAACCTTCAATCCATTTATTGTAATATTCGTTCAGTTTCTTAAGATAATCTAAGCGGATATTTTCTTCATATTCTCTGCCTCTTTTTTGAATTTGAGATACTAGCGTAGGCACCGAAGCCTTTAAGTAGATCAATAAATCTGGAGGTTGCACCATGGTTTTAAGTGTTTGGAAGAATTGATAGTAATTATCAAAATCCCGCTTACTCATTAAGCCCATTTCATGGAGGTTAGGGGCAAAAATATTCGCATCTTCATAAATGGTTCGGTCTTGAATAACCGTTTCGGTACCATGTTGAATATCTAATAATTGGTTCAGTCTGCTGTTAAGAAAAAATATTTGAAGATTAAAGCTCCAGCGGGGCATGTCTTCATAAAAATCCATCAAATATGGATTGGTATCAACATTTTCGAACTGGGGAATCCAGCGGTAATGTTTGCTCAGCATTTCTGTGAGGGTTGTTTTACCTGCGCCAATGTTACCGGCTATTGCTACGTGTTTTGGTTTTTTAGGTTTTGCCATCTCTTATAATGCTTATTTAAAGCTTTGCAACTTAATAAATCTAATTCGATTTTAATTAAAAAAAGATTAATAATTCAGACCGATAGCTTCTCTTACTATTTTAAGTGTTTCGGAAGCCCTTGCTCTTGCTTTTTCTGCGCCCATTTTAATCAATTTGTGCAATAATTCCTGATTAGCTTGAATATCTGCTGCTTTTTCTCTGATGGGATTAATAAATTGCACCATATCTTCTGCCAATTGTTTTTTCATATCACCGTATCGGATGATACAGTTCCCTGTACTGCTGGCATTAAAATCGGCTTCAAATTTATCTAATGTATCTTGGGTGCTAACTTGTTTCATTAAAGTAAACAGGTTCTGGATATAATCGGGCTTGGTAGAATTAGGCTCGGTTGGTCCTCCGTCTGTTTTAGCTTTCATGATTTTTTTACGAATGCTCTCATCATCATCGGCTAAATAAATGGTAGCCATTTGGTTTTCGCTTTTGCTCATTTTTCCGATACCATCC
>CANHJH010000186.1 GCA_947460365.1 Sphingobacteriia bacterium
AAACATGAAGTCTTCTTGACTTGGGTAATCAGGCCAAATGTCTTCAATACTTTCATACACTTCTCCTTCATCGTCTAATTCCTGAAGATTTTCAACTACCTCCAGAGGCGCACCACTTCGGATGGAATAATCGATTAACTCATCCTTGGTAGCAGGCCATGGAGCTTCTTCTAAATAACTAGCTAATTCTAAAGTCCAAAACATAGTATCGATTATTTTTTGCAAAAGTAACCGTATAAATGATACCACCAAATGAGAGTTAATCACTTTTGTGCAAAGAAATACACAAATTATGCCTGCTTAAGGTCATGTTTTGTAGGTTTGTAGGAATAATTATCTAATATAGATGTTGAAAGCAGAAAAAATAACCCGAAAATTTGGTGAAGTCTCCGTTTTAAAAGGGGTAGATTTAACGATTGAACAAGGCGAAATAGTAAGCATTGTTGGATCATCCGGAGCCGGCAAAAGCACGCTCCTGCACATTTTAGGCACGCTAGACAAGCCCGATTCAGGTGCAATTTATTTGAATGATGAAGCATTACTTAAATTAACTTCCAAGCATTTAGCTGCATTCAGAAACAAAAACATGGGATTCATCTTTCAATTTCATCACTTGCTGCCCGAATTTGATGCGATAGAAAATGTATCGATACCCGGCTGGATCGCAGGTGCGTCAAAAAGAAGTATTCGGGAGAGAGCAGCATATCTTTTAGAAACCTTAGGATTAGCCAACAGAATGACGCATAAACCAGGGGAATTATCGGGTGGTGAACAGCAACGAGTTGCAGTAGCAAGGGCTTTGATCAATAAACCCGCTATTGTATTTGCGGATGAACCAACCGGAAATTTAGATAGTAAAAATGCCAGAGAACTCCATCAATTATTTGTAAAAATCAATAGAGAGACCCAAACCTCATTTTTAATAGTAACACACAATGAAGAATTAGCTGCGCTTAGTGGCAGAACATTGCACATGAAAGACGGACTAATTGTATAGAGCTAAGCTACCCTTGGCCTCCAAGGTGTTTCCGGAATAGCCAATTGATGACTAAAATAACGCGATAAAACAAACAAGTAATCACTCAACCTATTCAGGTATTTAATTACCAGAGGTTCTACAAAAATATCTTGCTCCTGCATATTTACACAACAACGTTCTGCTCTTCTGCAAACGCAACGGGCAATATGGGTTTGAGATACAGCCGGATGACCTCCCGGTAATACAAAAAATTTCATTGGGGCGAGCACATCATTCATGTGATCCATCTCTTTTTCAAGAAAAGTGATATCCGCCTCTTTTAAGTCAGGAATTTTCATCATAGGCTCTTTATCCGGATCACATGCAAGTGATGAACCTACGGTAAATAATCGATCTTGTATTTCTTTTAATACCTCTTTACTGTGCGCATCTACAGTCAAATCAAAGATGAATCCAATCCAAGAATTTAATTCATCTACCGTACCATATGTATCGATTCTTATATGGCTTTTGGGGACTTTTGTTCCGCCAATCAAAGTTGTTTTTCCTAAGTCACCTGTTTTAGTATAAATCTTATTGGACATATCTGGTTATAGTTGTACAATGATTACAAAACTATTACAGAATAGTTCAATCAAAATATCAACTACCCGACAATATTTTCTCATTTAATTTATCGCTCTCTACTAATCCGTCGCGTAAGCGCACTACCCGGTGGGCATAAGCTGCAATATCTTCTTCATGCGTAACTAACACAACGGTATTGCCGGCTTTTTGAATAAGTTCAAACAGATGCATTACTTCTGTAGAAGTTTTAGAATCAAGATTGCCGGTTGGTTCATCTGCTAATAGTATAGAAGGATTATTCACCAGCGCGCGCGCAATTGCAACACGCTGAATTTGTCCGCCACTCAACTCATTTGACTTATGATGGCTTCTATCAGCTAACCCTACTTTCTTCAAGGCTTCCAATGCTCTCTCCAAACGCTCTTTCTTAGAAACGCCGGCATATACCAATGGCAGCGCTACATTTTCAGCAGCAGAAAGTCTAGGTAGTAAGTTAAATTGCTGAAACACAAAGCCAATCTCCGTATTTCTCACTTCTGCCAAATCATTATCCGGCATTTTACTTACATCCTTGCCATTTAAAATATAACGTCCACCGGTTGGTGAATCTAAGCAGCCCAAGATATTCATCAAGGTACTTTTACCACTACCTGAAGGCCCCATAAGCGCAACATATTCATTTTTAAATATGTCTAATGAAATGCCTTTTAAAACAGGAATGGCCTGTGCACCCATGTAATAATTCTTTTCGATTCCTTCTAAATGAATAATAGACGCTGTATTCGCCATAAACAGGGGTTTATTTTTTGATTACGGTAGGTACTTTAAAATAATTGCCATCAGTAAGTGGGGCATTTTTTAATGCTACATCTCTTTGAATGCTTCCTTGCAATTGGTCTTCTCTCCAAACATTTTTTACATCACTCATAAAAAGTAGGGGTGCCACTCCTTTTGTATCTAATTCTTGAAGTTTTTCTATAAAACCAACCATACGCGCTAAGTCGTTTCTAAAAGATTCTTTTTTATTAGATGCTATCTCTAGACGCGACAGATGAGCCAGATTGTCGATCATTTTAGTAGTAATTTCCATGATTACACAAAAATAGCTGAAAGTAAGGCAAGATGAACGACCTAATTGTTAAATGGTCATTAATTGAAAGAAGCGGTAAATAACCCCTTTTACAATAAAATTTGTTTTTCATTGATTTTTTTGTAAACATTAAATAAAATATAAATACATTTTTTACTATTTATGAAAATAATTTAATATTTTTTTAAATGTTCAACCATTATTATTAAATTACATTTAGAAATTAAATAATTCATAAAATAGACTAAACTCCCCTCAGCTTATGTTAGTGTATGTTTTATTAGCAGTTTACTTAGTGTGCCTCTATTTTGCTTACAAAGGAGCAGCAGTGATAGAAGAGTAATTTTACTGAACTTATCGAATTAATTTAAAATCAAACCTTCAAAAAGTTTGATTTTTTTTATTGTTATATCTTACCTTCGATTAAAATAGTTGCATAACTAACTATTTTAATCGAATAAAAAATACAGAATATATATATGAAACGTTCTATCAAAAAAGTTGCGGTACTTGGTAGTGGTGTAATGGGATCAAGAATTGCTTGTCATTTTGCAGGGATTGGCATACCCGTAGTATTGCTAGATATGGTTCCGTTAAATGCAACGGAAAGTACTAAACCGCTGGAAAGAAATAAGCTGGTAAACGATGCTTTACAAGCTGCAATCAAAAGCAACCCCTCTCCTGTATATACTAAATCTGTTGTTAATAAGATCAGCACCGGTAATTTTGACGACAATATTTCGGAGATTTCAAGCTGCGATTGGATCATAGAAGTAGTAGTGGAACGTTTAGATATTAAACAGTTGATTTATGAAAAAGTAGAAAAATATAGAAAACCAGGTACACTAGTTACATCCAATACTTCCGGCATACCCATTCATTTAATGGCGGAGGGCAGATCCGACGATTTTAAGCAACATTTTTGTGGTACCCATTTTTTTAATCCGCCTAGATATTTACGTTTATTAGAGATCATTCCAACTCCCTATACGCAACAAGAGGTAATCGACTTTTTAATGCATTTCGGCGATTTGCATTTGGGCAAAACCACCGTACTCTGTAAAGACACTCCAGCATTTATTGCAAACAGAATAGGTGTTTACAGCATCATGAGTATTTTTCATATCATGGAACAACAAAAATTGACCATCGATGAAATAGACGCATTAACTGGGCCGATTATAGGTAGGCCAAAATCTGCAACTTTCAGAACTGCTGATGTAGTGGGTATTGATACTTTGGTAAAGGTTGCCAAAGGAGTTGCAGACAACTGTTTAAATGATGAAGCAAAAGAAATATTTCAAATTCCGGATTGGTTAAATACTATTACTGCAAACAATTGGTTGGGAGATAAAACAGGTCAAGGATTTTTTAAGAAAAACAAAACAGCAACAGGCAAAGAAATTCTTACGTTGAATTTAAGCACTATGGAGTATGGTGCAAGAGTTAAACCAAAATTTGCGAGTATTGAAGCAGCCAAGCCTATTGAAAATTTGAAACAACGGATAAAGATGCTGGCCACAGCACCAGATAAAGCCGGCGAATTTTACCGCGCATTTCACAATAGGTTGTTTTCATATATTTCATTTAGAATTCCTGAAATTAGTGATGAGTTGTATCGGTTAGATGATGCAATGATGGCCGGATTTGGCTGGGAAATTGGCGCTTTTGAAACCTGGGACACCCTAGGAGTTGCCAATGTGGTAGCAGCAATGAAAACAGCCGGTGTTGCTATTGCACCATGGGTAGATGACATGTTGGCTAACGGTGCTAGTTCTTTCTACAAAGTAGAAAACGGCAAAAGAATGTATTGGGACATAACCAACAAGGCTTATAAAATAATTCCAGGTGGTGAATCATTCCTTATACTGAATAATCACAGCGATAAAATTATTTGGAAAAACAGTGCCTGTAAAATGTACGATATTGGCGATGGTGTTGCGGGATTTGAGTGGAGTACAAAAATGAATAGTATTGGCGGAGAAGTATTAGAGGGATTAAATAAAGCCATTAATATAGCAGAAGAAAAATTCAAGGGTTTAGTAATAGCCAATGAAGGGGCCAATTTTAGTGCTGGAGCTAATGTAGGAATGATTTTTATGTTAGCCATTGAACAAGAGTATGATGAGCTGGATATGGCCATTCGCATGTTTCAAAACAGTATGATGCGATTAAGATATTCTTCTATTCCAGTCGTTACTGCACCACATGGTTTAACACTAGGCGGTGGATGTGAAATGAACTTACATGCCGATAAAATTTGTGCGGCTGCAGAAACTTACATTGGATTGGTGGAACTTGGGGTTGGATTAATTCCGGGAGGTGGTGGCACCAAAGAATTTGTTTTGCGAGCATCAGATGAACTACATGAAGATGAACCTGAAACTAACACACTTAAAAAACGCTTTTTCTCCATTGCAACTGCAAAAGTTGCCACTTCTGCACAAGAAGCTTATGAGGTAGGTATTTTAAGACCTGGACATGATAAAGTTGTAATGAATTTAGGCAGAAGAATAGCGGAAGCAAAAACCTCGGTGATTGATTTGTATGATGAAGGATATACGACCCCTATACAACGTAAAGACATTAAAGTATTGGGTAGAGC
>CANHJH010000187.1 GCA_947460365.1 Sphingobacteriia bacterium
CCGCCAATTCCGATATTTACAATGTATTTTATTTTTTTGCCAGTAAATCCTTGATGACTTCCAAGGTGAACTTCGTTGCAAAAAGATTTCATTTGTTGCAACACTTCTCTGATTTCAGGTAATATATTCGACCCATCCAAAATCAGGTCTGTATCGCTAAAGTTTCTCAAAGCAGTATGAAGGACGGCACGGTTTTCCGTTTCATTTATTTTCTCTCCTGCAAACATGGCGTTGATGGCGTCTTTGAGTTTACACTCATTTGCCAGTTCAATCAGAAGTGATAGGGTTTCCTTTGAAATGTGATTTTTGGAAAAATCAAATAAGATTTCTTCAAAACAAAGGGAAAAGGAGTTGAATCTGTTCGTATCTGTTTCAAAATAATCCTGAAGCGTTTTTTGTTCAATATCGCTGAAATGGTCACTTAGCTTTTGCCATGAATAGGTTGTTGTAGGGATGGTTTTTGGAAATTTCATGTTGATACTATTTACCAAATAATAAAAATGAAGATAAAGATATTTTAAATCAATTTTTTATAAAGTCTAAAAATATAAAATGTGTTGCTAAGAAAATAAATCTAAATAAAAATAGAATTAAAATTAATGTATATTAATTTAGCAGCCAATTTGGAAATAAATTCCAAACTTTTAGTGCACTTTCATTTTCTATTTTTATGAAAACATTTCAACTCAGCAAAGTTCGTCAGTTCACTGATATTTCTGATGCTAACGGAGATGGAGCAACCGATGGACTGGATATGAATATAATAGACAATAACAATATATTGGGTATCTTTTATGCAAGGCCATATTAATGCAGAATAATAATTTACAGTAGTATCTTTTTGAGTACCTAAGTGAAGTTTTTTGACTATATGAACTAAAAAGGGTAGCGATTTCACTTTTGTTGCCGAAATCTTGCGATTTTTTAACCGCTTAAAGCAATTCAAAAATTTCTATAGCTTTTTTTGAATATAAAATTCTTGAAGTCTATTGCATTTTTTATTTATAATACCTAAATTCGCCCCTTTCCGAAAAAGAAATAACACCCGTACACTCTGAAGGCATCTTTTTTTAATGTTGTTTATTGTTAGTCTTTTATAGAGAAGATTGACGTTTAATCACCTGAATTTATTAAAATTTTATTTATGAAAAAGTTGTTCTTCTTTTTAGTAAGCATGGTAGCTATTCATGCAAATGCCACTATTTTAGTTGTAAAAGAATATGGTGTAAACGCCACCTATTCCTCCATCAATGCAGCATTGGCAGCCGCGCAAAACAATGATACAATTGTAGTTTACGATAAGCCTAGCGGACAGGCATGGATAGAGAGCTTGACCATAGACAAAAACCTTACGTTCCTTCATCCTACCGAGGGTACAAGATTCAAAGCTCCCGGACAAATAACCGTTGTGCCAAAAGCCGGCATGGATCTTTATTTTATTGGATGGGATTTGAACGGAAACAGCATTACGGCAACAGCTACCAATGCAACTGCTACCTCATCTAACAGAGCGAAAATTACGGTAACAGATTGTATTAATGTAGCTAACATTGATCTAAATGTAGATTGGATTGATGCGAGAATATTTTACAACCAAACAAATATTTCTGGAAACATCAATTTCAGACATGGCTTATGTGTTGCAAACATATGTACAGGAATTATTAATGTTATACAGGAGAGCACAACGGCTTCCCAAAATGATAGCATAATTGTTATTGGCAATAAACCAGCTAGAATTCAGGTTGATACAAAAGAAGCGTTTGTTGTGGCTAATAATTTTTGTACAAGATCAAACGGAGAGACTATACATGGAATCTTATTATATGAAAGAAATAACAATAAACCATCTTTTTGTGGGAACAATACTATTTATTCAAATTATGGCCTACTTAGTAGAGCATACAATAATTTAAAAATAGTTAACAATATTATCCATAATATATCCCCTAATTATGGAAGCATTTGGAATGATGGTGGTGGAAATGGACTAGCTCCATTTATCTCATACAATTTATGCAGATATGCAAGTGCATTTGATGTAAATAATGAATTAAATTACTTTAATGTCTCTACTACGGTGATATCTTCCTATGATACTTGGGGACGTGCAACGTCTGGAAATACTAGCGCCATTAATATGGGAAATTATTTGGGAGAGTATTATGACATTGATTTAACCCGAAATGATATTGGTACTTATGGAGGTCCTTATAGCATTGACAATTATATCTCCAGTGGTACGGGCAAAGGAAAAGTATTGTACATTAATATCAAGCATCAGCTCACTAATCTTAATCAAATACTGGATGTGAAAGCATCGGGCGGTTCCAAATTTTAATTCCAAAATCAAACAGAATGACCGGCAGAATTCTTTCACAGATTCTTCTGGCGCTATTGCCTTTGGGATTATTTGCACAGAGCAACCCAAGCCCCTATAATTTATCTTCAGGTAATTATAGTCTCATTCAATGGCCCAGTAACTCGCCTGCAGGCACTTATCCTGCAAGTATGGTTTTTCAAACCTGCTCCGATGCCAATGCAGGAATTAATACAGCTACCACGGCAGATTATACCGGCATATACAATGGCAACAGTGGCCCCCGTTTCAATGGTTTGTCAGCCAATGGCTTCTACATTGCCGGCGTGTATAATGCCAGCCCTTCGGTGGGTGCAGCAGTACTGGCCCTCAACTCGGTTGGGCGTGGCAGCATTCAATTGTCTTTTCAAGTATCTACACTGTTGGCGGGTAATCCGGCAAGTTTAAGGTTACAGTATCGTCCGGCCAGCAACAACGCCACCTGGACCGATGTGCCAGGCCCCATAGAGTATGTATCCAATGGAGCTACCTCCATCAATGCAACAACGTTTAATGTTAATCTTTCCAATCTTATTGGAGCACAAATAGATAATCGTCCGGCCTTTCAATTGCGCTGGAAATATTACCGCACATCAGGTACAGGTGCCAACGATTGCGCCATTGCCATTGATGAAATCAATATCAACAGTCAGGCGTTGCCAGCACCTGCTATCTCCACAGGCCTGGTGCCGGCACTGAGTTATTGTGTTACACCAACTGTTCCTACACCTTTAGTATTGCCTTTTCAATATACTCCGGCAACGGCTTTTAACAATTCAGATTTCACTGTAGAAATGAGTGATACTGCCGGTTCTTTTCTTTCGCCGGTAACAGTTGGTCAAGTTGCTTCTGATAATACCGGTTCGCAGTTTGTAACCGTAACAATTCCTCAAAATACTGCAACAGGTAGGGGATATAGGTTTAGGGTGAGAAACAATACCTATGGCGTGGTGGGTAATGATAATGCTGCTCCATTCAGCATAAATTTAGTACCAGTTGCAGTAACAGGCATAATACCCAACGCCCGATATAAATCCATCCTTATCAACTGGACCAGCCCTATATCCTGTTGGGATGAGGTGATGGTGGTTGCCAGACAAGGAAGTTTGCCTACCGGTATCCCCAACGGTGATGGTAGTGCATATACAGCTAATCAAAACTACGGACAAGGCACACAAATAGCTGATGGATTTGTAGTTTACAAAGGCAGAGCAACAACTGCTGAAATAAAATCAATTGTGCCAGAAATTTCATATGGATTCAATATTTGGACAAGATATGGTGTTGATTGGTATAACGCAACTACATTTTCTGTCATCACTCCGGAAATTGCATCGGTAAATGGCACACCTTCCAAAGTTACTTTGTCGGAGTATTTCTGGAATACCGATCCCGGAGCCGGCAATGGTACACCCATGACGGTGGTAGATGGCAATTATTCATCTGCATTTGAGCAGTTATCTAAATCTGGGTTATTGGCCCCCAATAATGGTAGAAATGTATTTAACCTTCGCATAAAAGATGGCGCAGGAACCTGGTCAACTGTTTTCAGTATCGTCATCAATGTGGACAGCGTAGATACACATCCCGGTTATGCCTTGCAAAATCTCATACAGGCAGAGTATTTCATCAATCAGGATCCGGGGGTGGGTAATGCCAGTCCTTTGATTGCGCTGGATGGCAACATCAATCAGGCTTTTGAAAATTTATTAATTAACGGATTGCAACTAAGCAAGTATGGCAGATCTACCTTTAATGTACGTGTGAAAGATCGATTCAACAATTGGTCGCCTATATTCACCACCATTATTAATGTAGACAGCACCGATACGCACCCTGGTTATACCTTATCCAATCTTACACAGGCAGAGTACTGGTGGGATTATGATTCTACCAATGGTAGACCAATGATTGCATTGGATGGCAATTTCAACCAGGCCTTTGAAAAATTATTTGTAAATGGACTAACGGTACCTCATTTCGGTCGTTCTATTTTTAACGTGCGCGTTAAAAAACGTTCAGGAGATTGGTCGCCTGTATTTAAAACCATCATACATACGGATAGTTTGGATACACATCCGGGTTATGCCTTATCAAAATTAATTCAAGCAGAATATTGGTGGAATACCGATCCTGGAGCAGGCAATGCCACACCAATGATCGCACTGGATGGAAATTTTAATGCGGCATTTGAGAATTTATTCAGAAACGGATTAACGGCACCACGCTTTGGAAGGTCCACTTTTAATGTAAGAATTAAGGCGAGTGACAATACCTGGTCGGGTGCATTTACCACCATCATCAATGTAGATAGTTTAGATACCTATGCGGGCTATCCTTTGCAAAACCTGATACAGGCAGAGTATTGGTGGAATACCGATCCGGGAGTAGGCAATGCCACACCCATGCTGGCATTGGATGGAAATTTCAATGCAGCTTACGAGCAATTGCTTGCTTCAGGATTGAGGGCGCCACAAAATGGAAGATCCACTTTTAATATTCGAGTGCGCGATCGATTAAATAACTGGAGTGATAAGTTCACAACAGTGATTAATGTAGACAGTACAACAGCCTCGCCGGTAATATACATGCCACAAAGAATAAAGCAACAGGAATATTTTTGGGATACCGATCCGGGAGAAGGCAATGGAACATTAATGACCGTATCTGATGGCTATGCCAATAGTGCGTATGAATTATTTAAAATGCCAACCGGTTATGTGCAAAGTTTACCAAACGGAACCCACTTGTTGGGAATGCGCGCCAAAGATGCCAATGGGGCCTGGGGCACCGTGTTTAAAACTACGATTGATGTAAACGTTGGTGGCAATACATTTGCCGTATATACCAATC
>CANHJH010000188.1 GCA_947460365.1 Sphingobacteriia bacterium
ATCAGGAGTGATCGCAGGATGTTCGATAGCATATTCTTGATTGTTATGAGGGAATTGAATTGACTTGCTGATTTTTCCACTACTAAAATCGGCTTTCATAATTCTAAGCCAACTGGTAATTTTGTTTTTTATTTTATAATTAAGCGTGTAATAAATGGTTTTTTGATCGTTAGAAAAACTTACAGGTCCAATATTCATATCTCGCTGATCCAATAATTCTACCATTGAATTATTGCCATCATTATTAATATCAGCTAAAGCTGCAGAATCTCCCAAATTTAATGGCTTAGATGTGATCTTAGCTACATTGTCAATGATGTATAATTTTGAATAAGTAGCATTGTTGTTCTCATCACCCAAATTATACTGGTAGGTTCTTAAACCGGTATTACTCCTTTTGTTAGATAGGTAAACGAGTTTGTCGCCTACTATCATTGGTGAGTAATCTCTTCCATTTGAGTTGAAATTCACAAAACCAATTTTAGCATCCCAATGATTATTGCCAATCGTTTTAATATGCTTAAGGCTCTCTACAAAATTATAAATTTCATTATTTTCATCTGCGTTGCTTTTCATGTACTCGATACATTTGGCTAAAGCCTCTGTATATTTACCGTTAGCCTTTAATGTATATAGATAATACACAAAAAAATTGTGTCCATATAATTCTGGCTGAAGTTTCTCGAATGCACTTAACGCACTTTTGTATTGGCTATTTTGCAAATAACTCATTGCTAAGCCATAGTTCGCATTGTTTTGGCTTGCTTCTTTTTTAGTTGCTCTTTTGAAATTTGTTATAGCGTTTTGATATTTAAGCTCGTCGAAAGCTTTTTTTCCTTTTTCAAGATAAAAAGTATTTTTCGACTGAGGCAAAGAAGAATTTTGTGCGGAACTAATATCAATTAAACAAAATATAAAAACAAATCCAAGGATTGTGAGCTTTTTAATCATATAATAATTGTACGTATACATATCAGTTAGTTAAATAAATTATTTCTCCATTGAATATTTAAAGCATTTAATCACTTTATCATTCGAGCCAATACCAGTAATTAAAATCTGTTCATCTCCGAACAAGAATACATCAAACGAGGGTTGGCTACCTTGGTTGATCTATTCAATGCAAAGCCCAGCATAATTTCATGGGTTCCAGTATTAAATGCTTTAAATCCGGTAATGTCTCTATCAAAAGCATACCCTATACGCCAATTAGGTGTTAATTGCAGTCCGGCCATTCCAACAATTGCTGCGTTAGACCTGTATGAAGCTCCCAATGAAATTAAATCGTATAAATAAAATTGCGCATTTACATCGTATTGAACTGGGGCACCTGCTACCACTTTAAACATAACAGATGGCTTAAAATCAACCACATCACTTAAATGAAATACATATCCTGTTGTTGCAAAAGTATGTGGAATGGAAAAAAAAGATTGAGCACTTCTTCCTAAATTAGTTACCCCGCCTTGCATAGGTTGACTTAAAATTGTAGGAGAAGAGATACCCAGATAAAAATCTTTGGTATGATAAAAAATACCGGCACCAACGTTGGGCGTCCAAGTATTTACTACTAACCCAACAAATGAGGGGTCGTATGGTTGAATTAAATCTACTGAGTTATAATTGGCAGTATAGTTAGACATAGAGCCTTGCAGACCAAGTGAAAGTTCATCATTTTCACTAAACACATGTGTTCTGTAGGAGAAACTACCTGCAATCGCATTGGTTTTTTGAATACCAATCTGGTCGCCGATCAATTGAACGCCATAGCCAAAACCGCGTTTATTATCCGGCACATCAAAACCAAAGGTAAACGTTCTTGGAGCTCCGGGAACACCTACCCATTGTTGACGAAATAATGCGGTTGCGCCAAAAACCTCATGATTGCCTGCATAAGCAGGATTAATGGCCAGCATATTAAACATATACTGAGAATACATGGGATCTTGTTGTGCATTTACTGAATTAGCGAACAATACAGTTAGCAATAATATTTTAAATATTTTTTTATTCATAGTTAGTTAAGTATGGCAAGATTATCTTTTTAAGGTAATAAATCCTATTGGTTTTTGAGATAATTCGTTGCTAGTCTTGTCAAATATTTCTATTATATAGAAGTAAGTTCCATCGGGTAATCTATTATTGAATAATGTACCAGGTTCTCTACATATTCCATCCCAATCATTATAATAATATCCTTTACTATCATACACTAAATTCTGCCATCTGTTGTACATTTTTACTGTGATATTGTATTGAGAAGCGTTTTCAATAACAAAGTAGTCGTTTACGCCATCATTATTAGGAGAGAAACCACCAGGGATACGTAATTTATTATTCAGTGTATTGATAGGAATAGGCGTTTTATTCCTGTTTTTAACGGTAGTATTTAATCCATTAGAAGAGGACTCTGTATAGCTATCGTTGGTAACCGGATCTTTACCGGAAACAATTGCAGTATTATAAAATATACCGGATAGCTTATTAGTGTTTAATTTAATCACCAACTTAATAGTATCTGATTCACCTGCGGCAAGAGAAGAAGTGGATCTTGTTAAAATGGTATCGGCATCAATACCTGTAAATGCATTATTTAAGGTAATAGTTGGACTAGACTTATGTGTTAAAGACAACACTTTCCAAGACATTGAATTGGTAAAAGTTTGTATTAAGTTATCGCTAACCGTAATATTGTTTAGTGTACGACTAGATTGATTTTGAACAATAAAAGTAAAGTGAACATTATGCGTTTCATCCGGATTAAGCACGATGCTATCCAGATTTTTCGTCAAGGCAAAAATATTGCTCCGAGGTACATAGGTTTTAGAGAAAAAGCCATTATCGCTTAGTGCGATGGTAAAATTTCTTATATTGGTATAGTTGTCAATCAATGAAGATCCGGTTGTTAATGTTCCTGGTGTTTTAGGGAGATTAGTAGGTACGGTATCCCATACTTTTTTTACCTCATTGAATTGGGTAATATAGCTACTATCTCTTTCTTTAGAGAAAGAAAGTCCTTCTAACTCAACGGGGTGTTGCAACACTACCTCTACATTAGATGCTACATTTGAATTGGTTTCTTTTCCAATATTCCAGGTGGTTTGCACAAATTTTTGGTTTCCTTGTGTTCCTGTAGTTGCCTCACTAAAAATTGCATTAAAAGGGCGAACTTTAAAGTCTTCCGCAGCACCCTTATTGGTTATTGCAGCAGGGGTGTAATAATCTATGCTGGCACCTACGGGAAATACAACCTGCCCAATATTTCCATCAAATTTTGCCCGGTATAAAAAACCGCCTGTTAACGTGTTGCCTGTTACAATGTATTTGTTGTTGTTGTATCCTGTAATAGAGCCGGGCTTACTATTTCCATAATCTCCCACGTACAAACTACCATTGTCTCCTAAAATTAATTTACCCTCTATGAAGTTTAAATTATTACGAATCTGCAAATCAGAAGAGTTGGTAGATTTGAGCAATAAGTTATGCACGTTATCTAGATATACGTTAGGGAAACCCTCGCCGGAATGTTTTTTAACGGAATAGCCACCTCCGGTAATAATTTGTGTTAGTCCATATGCAGGGGCTTTTACCATTGAGTTGCTAAATAGAAAAATTCCACCTTTCCCTGTAGAGGGAGTAGGTAAAGATATGTTGGAAGTATAGCTGTTTTCATCGGGAAAAGAAGCAGTAGAATCATTAAACCATTCGATACCCATAAATTTCACTACGCCACCCGGTTTAGAGCCAAAATTACCTTTATTGGTTACATTGAGTAGCATTCCTACTGTATCTCCATGCACAAAAAAGTTAGCGCCCGGAGCAGTGTAAAAACCGGTTTGGGCAGCCGAACTAATAACCAGGGCATTCAAACCAATTAATATAGCTAAGAAGCGAAGTGCAGTAACAAAACCATTACTCAATAAGCTGTTAATATTGGTAAGTGTTAGCTGTTTTGTATGGAAATAGCTCATGCTTAAAATTTATATTTAATAGTTATCCAATTAACCAGAATTGAAAACATATTGAATTTAATAGTTGCAAAGTATTGCAAAGTTATTGATAATAGATTATGATCACCCTACCATTGCCTCGCCATTGGCCTTGGTAGTGCCTTACATAAGATACAACAGCAGGGTCTGGTTTGGTCCAAGAAGATCCTCCACCGCCACCACCTTGTGAGTTACCACCACCGGCACCGCCACCGCCGCCATACCATCCGCCGCCGCCGCCGCCGCCGCCTCTATGAGTTGTCATGGAAGGAATAGATCCGCCGTTTCCACCTTGTAAAAAGCTACCTGCAGCAGGTACTTTGGTATAATCATCGTCGTTCCAACCACCCAAATTCCAACCAGGATCAACATTGTTATCACCACTGTATCTTTTGCCTTTATTTCCCCCTTTGGTTTGGGTTCCACCCACGCCCCCTTCAATTGCATTAAGCCAAAATCTACAGTCCCCTCTTTTTCCTTCTAAACCGCCTCCCTTACCACCATGGTAAGCTATAGATTGGCCACCGCCGCCACCGGCTATTACCAATATACGTGCAGAATCTACGATATTGGCAGTGGTGATTGCCGAATATCCGCCACCAGCAGAAGCAATATTAGTAGTATTACCATAGTTAGTACCTCCATTTCCACCACCACCCATTGGCGCAGCAAAACGTGAATCTAAGGTTGGTTTACCTCCAACAAAAATATACAAAGAATCGCCGGGGGTTACCGCTAATTTTGCTTTAACCCTACCACCCAATCCACTGGTATCGAAACTTGCAGTAGAACCGATCATTTTACCCCCTTGTGCTCCGTTTACTTCTACCCAAAGGGATGTTACCCCTGTAGGTACTAGAAATCCTTGAACTGAGCCAGTTGAGTCAAAGATTAATATGTGCTCAATAGTACCATTGGGATATGGGCGCATTCCCAGAAACTGTGGGTTTAACTGAGCATTCAACTGATTGAAACCAACTATAACCAGCACAAAGAAAACCAGATATTTTTTTATATACATTGTTATACTTTGTTTAAATTATAAATTACTGGAATCACCGGTTATGTATCCTTCGGTAGAAGACGCCATTACTAAACCAATCGCACTAAACTGCACCCTTG
>CANHJH010000189.1 GCA_947460365.1 Sphingobacteriia bacterium
AGTAGTAGCATAACCAAAGGATTGGTTACGTGGACAAAAACAGCCGTACTGGGCAGCAATGGCAGCCAGTACCTTACCGCGGTAAATATTTATGATGATAAGTGTAGGGTGATACAAACACAGGCACAGAACTACAGTGGCGGGGTAGATGTTACCACTACGCAGTACAGTTGGAGTGGACAGCCCTTGGTAGTGGTGCAGAGCCTGCAAAAGGGGGGCACTAATGCACAAACCACGGTAACCATAAGCCGCATGAGTTACGATGCACTAAACCGTTTAGCTGCCACTACCAAACAAGTGCAAAACAGTTTAATAAACAACAATACGTTAACGGGAGAGGTAACCATAGCCAAGCAGCAGTACGATGCGTTGGGGCAGTTGGCAAACAAACAACTGGGCAATACTCGGGGCAGCAGTGGTTATACCACCAACCCATTAGAAACGCAGGCGTATGAATACAATATACGGGGCTGGTTATTGGGTATAAACCGTGCTTTTATAAGAGATCTGAGTACTGCCAATACCAATTTAGGGGAAGGATTTACCACCACTGCTACATACAGTGCGGGTAATTATTTTGGTTATGAGTTGGGGTACGATAAAGCGCCAACAGTAGGTGCGGCCACATGGAGTGGAGCAACCAATTACAATGGCAATATAACGGGCATGATTTGGAAGAGTGTGCACGACCAGCAGATACGCAAGTACGATTTTAGTTACGATGCGGTAAACCGCTTAACAGCGGCTAATTTTACACAGTATTACAATGGCAGCTTTAACAGTAATGCCGGGGTAGATTACACAGCTAATAATTTAAGTTACGATGCCAATGGTAATATATTGAGCATGAACCAGTATGGGTTAAAAACACCTTCTTCTATCAGCTCGCAATTAATAGATCAGCTAACGTACACTTACCTGCCGGGCAGTAACAGGTTGCAAAAAGTAATAGACGGAGTGAATGACAGCAGCAGTGTATTGGGAGATTTTAAGTACCTACAATCTGCCAAAACCGATACCGATTATGTATATGATCTGAACGGCAACCTGATAGCAGATAAAAACAAAAACATCAGCAACATTGCGTATAATATTTTAAATTTACCCCAAACAATAACAGTGGTTGGTAAGGGAACCATAACCTATACATACGATGCAGTAGGCAACAAACTGCGCAAACAAACAGTGGAGGGTAGTAAAACCACCACCACTTTGTATGGCGGCAGCATTGTTTACGAGAATGATACTTTGCAATTTATATCACATGAGGAGGGAAGAACGCGCGTTAGTAACAATACCAACTATGTTTTTGACTATTACCTAAAAGATCATTTAGGGAATGTAAGGATGACCATTACAGATGATAATACGGCATCTTCGCCAGTTATAGATGCAACGAGTTATTATCCGTTCGGGTTAACGATGAGTGGGTTAAGTAGTAAAGGGATGGGGAAGTTGGAGAATAAGTTTAAATACAATGGAGGAAATGAATTACAGAACGGAGAGTTCAGTGATGGAAGTGGACTGGAATTGTATGATGCCGTACATAGAATGTATGATGGGCAAATTGGAAGGTTTCATCAAATTGATGCATTAAGTGATGTTTCATTAAATAAATCAACTTATTCGTTTGGAGGGAATAATCCAATTATTTTAAATGATCCATTAGGACTAAAAGAAGATACTGTTAGAGGAGAATCTTCAGTAACAGTTAAAAGTGTCATACATAGAACTCCCAATTTTATTAATTGGCCAAGTTCTACTCCATCATCAAGAGCCGAATATGATAGAAATGAAAATATGTTTTGGGGTAGGATAAATAGTGGGCAAGAGGTGAGTAAGAATGGAGACCCCGCCTCTTACACTGCTCGATTAAAGATGTATAAAAGGTGGCATCAGGAAGATCAAAATTATCGGTCACTACAGGCATGGGCTGTAGGTATTTTAAGTACACCTGTTTTGGTATCAATTTCACCAAGTGCAGTTTTTTATGCATTGAGAATGAAGTTACAAGCAAATGTGATTGCAGCTGGTGCTGATTTTGGAATACAGGCCTTGATAAATGGGAAAAATAATCAATCTATTTTAAAAAATTGGAATCCAGTTTCAACTAGTACTTCTTTTTTGATTGGAACTCCAACTCATTCTTTCAGTAATATATTTGGTGTTTCTTTGTTTAATGCAACTATATCAAATTCAATTAATTTGTCTGCAGATGCAAGAAATAAGGGTACTATATTTGGATTTGATGGTACATCTATAATAATCAATGCAGCTTTTGGAACTACTGGAGGACTTTTTGGTAATCAAATGAAAGTCGATTTTAATAATCTATCATTTGGCGAAGGATTTTCACAAACATTTAATTTAGCTGGGGCAGCTGTAGATGATAAAAGACATTAAAATGAAAACAAAGTATTCTAAAGCAATTATTACCGTCTTATTTATTGGGTTTATTGTTTTTTGGATTGTTTGGACTGAATATAAATCCCATTCAATTAAAAATAATTTCGCATTAACTATAGGTAAAGTAACTGGAATAACAAAACAAACATACAAGAATAAAAGTAAATCAATTATTTATACCTATGAAGTAAATGGTATTAGATATACAGGAGAAAATGGACTTAGTTCATGTAACGAGATGACATCAGAAGAATTGAGAATGTTATTAGTAAACAAGCTCTTTTTAGTAGCTTATGAAAAAGGAGATGTTGAAAATTCATCAATAATCATTTCTCAAGATGAAGCTGAAATCTATAATTGCAAACTTACTGATGAACAAATTCAAGTCGACTCTATTATTTCATGTAAATAAATTATTTAAGGTTTGAACTTCTTTATTAGGACAGCCTTTGGTGGGCAAAATATATGCAGCGTGTTAGACCCCGGCATCAATAATTTTTTAAACAACCAAACGGCAGTAGCAAGTAAGCCCAAGGCTTATGTAAATTGGATATTATTAGATGATCAGTTAAAATATGTGGAGGGAGATTATGAGCAAGTGTTAGCTAGTGAGGAATATAAAACGCATTATTATCCGTTTGGGTTGGTGATGAGTGGGGTGAGTTCAAAAGCAGCAGGCTCATTAGAGAACAAATACAAGTTCGGTGGTAAAGAGCTGAACAACAATGAATTCTCTAACGGCAGTGGATTAGAACAATATGATTTTGGTGCAAGAAACTACGACCCTCAATTAGGACGTTGGCATACCGTTGACCCTTTAACGGAAAAATGCGTAGGTACTCACCCTACAATTATGCCTATGACAATCCATTACGATATATAGACCCTGATGGTATGGCACCAAAGGATTGGATAGAATACTATGACGAGTATGGCGAAAAGCATACGGACTGGGCTGCAAATATCAACTCACAGGCACAGGCGGAAGCATGGGCTGCCAAGCAAGGTAAGGATGGAAACGGTAATCAAAAAATTACAGGTGTTAAAGATATTGGCAAGACAGGTATAGTAGAAAGGGGTAATAAAGATGGAGTTAGTGGCGCATATCAATTAAATGCCGATGGAACTTCTAACCCGTTGAAAGAGGGTAAGCCTACTACAACAAAAGCCGATGCTGCAAATGCAGAGCCAGCCCAACCAACAACCGATTTGGAAGCTTTGGGAAAAGCAAATGATGTGGTAGGGGCAGGCATGGATGCAGCACAAATAGGGACAGAGGCTTTGGAAAGAGCTTCAGATGCTGCTGTTGCATCAGCTGAAGGCGTGGACGATATTGGCAGAATGCTATCGGCTTCAACATCTGCGGCAAATGCGACCAAGGTATTTGATGCCTTGGGTAAAGCAAGTGGCGTTTTAGATGCAGGCATGGCGTGGAAAGATGTTTATGATCAATATACAGGAAGTGGAAAATTATCGGCAGGAGCCGTTACAAAAGCAATTTTTAAAACATCTTTGATTGTTATAAAAACGAGCCCTGTAGTTGGTTTGTCATTAGGAATTATGGACATAACAGGGGTAACAGATTCCTTGTTTAATTGGTAAAAAATTAAATTTAAATGAAGAGATTTTTTTTAAATATTGCTAGTGGCATATACTTTTATTACAATACGGGTACAACAAAAAGAATTCCATATTTTAGTACAATTGCAGTATTGGTTTTAATGTTTTTTGTGCATACACTACAGATTGGAATTGTTATGCACAGGTTCTTGGGGATCACCCTAAATATTTTCCCTATTCCTAGTAATATACATAGGGGTTTTAAGTATCTATTACTTGCGATTTATTTTACACCAATATATCTCATTTTAGTGAAAATGTTACCTAAATCGGCCATTAGTAATAATGGCTTAACAATTTCGGAACTTAAAAAAAACAGGAATTTATTTTTTATATATGCTTTTCTAAATGTAGATTTAATTGTGGCTTTAATAAGTGACAAAATCGCTATTAGAAAATAATAAAAGTCATACAAATTTATGCGATTATTGAAATTTGTAATGTTCCTTTTTTATAGATATTACTCAAAAGGTGGGCACTTTTATAATTTCTTATTTTAGAGCATTGTGTGCCGTAGTATTTTTAATATACATGCATATTTTTCAGGCTTTAATAACCCATTTTGTTTCTTAGATCCCAATGGCATGTCTGAAACAAATGGCCATTTTGGGACTGTATATTTAATAGCTACAATGATGCATAGTAATGGAGTGGAGCAACCAATTTCAATGGCAATATAACGGGCATGATCTGGAAGAGTTTGCACGACCAACAGATACGCAAGTACGATTTTAGTTATGATGCGGTTAACCGATTAACAGCGGCTAATTTTACACAGTATTACAACGGTAGTTTTAATGGTACTTCAGGCATAAATTATACCGCTAATAATTTAAGTTACGATGCCAATGGCAATATCTTGAGTATGAACCAGTATGGGTTAAAAAAACCTATAGCAACCAGCTCACAGCTTATAGACCAACTAACCTACACTTACTTGCCGGGCAGCAACAGGTTGCAAAAAGTAGTAGATGCAGTAAATGACAGCAGCAGCGTATTGGGAGATTTTAAATATTTGCAGAAAAATAAAACCGATA
>CANHJH010000190.1 GCA_947460365.1 Sphingobacteriia bacterium
GTATTGCCAGAAATGATCAAAACGCCCTCCCTGGTTTTGATGAAGTTAATTATGCATTAGAAGCAAATGCAACCGCAAGAACATTTGTTTCATTAAAAGAAGAATTCAGTGCGGTAAGGATCTCCACCAAATTAATGATACAATCTTTTAGTGAAACGCAACTCTGTAATAAAGGAATAATGAGTGGTAGCAACATCACTGCCAATGCTATTGGTTTTATTATTTTAGGACATTTAAAACATCATCAACAAGTAATTACAGAAAGGTACCTATAAAGATAAAGGGCATTATCATTTATATAAATGATAATGCCCTTTAAAATAAACTTATTGGTATCAATTATTTTGCGAAAATGTGTACAGCTAATTGAACATCATTTGCAATACTTCCTGCACCATATGAAACACCAAATAAAGATCTATCAAGACTTAAGAAAGCTTCAGCAAAAAAGCCATCTTTAGCATCTACACTTCTAACAGCAACCGGCATGCTAACAGGCAAACTAACACCTTTAAGATTTAAAGTACCATTGATAGTAGCTTTGTTATCACTTGAATAAGTTACACTGGTGATTTTATAAGTTGCTTCGCTGAATTTTGCAACATCAAAAAAATCTGGTGCTTTTAAATGTCCTGCTAATTTCTCTCCTGCACCGTCTGTAACTTTCACATTTGCTAAGTCAATCACAAACTCTCCACCTTTCAATTTACCACCATCTACTTGTACTGAACCACTTTTAACTGTAAAATAACCAGTGTGGTAATCATTTTTCTTTGAACCAACCCACTCAACTTTACTTTTTTCTGCGTTAACTGTGTACGTAACTACCTGTTTAGCAGACTTAATCGGTGCGAATGCAGATAAACCAGCAATCATAGCTGCACCTAACAGTGGAATAAAGATTTTTTTCATATTGATTTGTTTTAAGTGTTAAATATAATATGATTACAAATATAAATAAATTAATGTTGGAACAATAAATAAAATAAAGAATTTATTCTGCATTTCAGATTCGCTTATCTTCGCAAAAATTCTACCGTTATGAATCTGCATGAGTACCAGGCCAAAGAATTACTCAGTAAATACAATGTTCCAACCCAAGAGGGAATTGCGGTTGATACCGTAATGGCAGCTGAGGAGGCTTATAGACAAATTAAGACCCAAACAGGCAATAATTTTGCCGTAGTTAAAGCCCAAATACACGCCGGTGGACGTGGGAAGGGTAAAATAATTGGCACAGAACAAAGAGGTGTTGCTGTTGCGAAAAGCGCTGAAGATATTACCAATATTGCAAAAAATATTTTAGGTGGCACATTGGTAACCATCCAAACAGGTGCTGCGGGCAAAAAAGTAAGTAAAATTTTAATTGCACAGGATGTTTATTATCCCGGTCCAAACCCTGTAAAAGAGTTCTATCTATCGATTTTGCTAGACAGAGCAAAAGGTATGAATGTTGTAATGTATAGTACTGAGGGCGGAATGGACATTGAAGAAGTTGCGCACAATACCCCTGAGAAAATATTTAAAGAATGGATTCACCCTGGTGGTGGTATTCAGGGTTTTCAGGCAAGAAAAATCGCGTTTAATCTCGGCTTAAGTGGCGAAGCGTTTAAAAATTGCGTGAAATTTGTTACCAATTTGTACAATGCTTACGTGGGATTAGATTGCGGCATGCTAGAAATTAACCCACTTTTCAAAACAAGCGACGAGAAAATCATTGCGGTTGATTGTAAAATGAATATCGATGACAATGCATTAATGCGTCATGCAGATGTAGCAGCTTTGAGAGATGTAACAGAAGAAGATCCTACAGAAGTGGAAGCAGGACAATACAACCTAAACTTTGTTAAACTAGACGGAAACGTAGGTTGTATGGTAAATGGTGCCGGTTTAGCGATGGCCACCATGGACATGATTAAACTAAGCGGTGGTGAGCCAGCCAACTTCTTAGACGTAGGTGGTACAGCTAATGCACAAACAGTAGAAGCGGGATTCCGTATTATCATGAAAGACCCGAATGTTAAAGCTATATTGATTAATATTTTTGGTGGTATTGTTAGATGTGATCGTGTTGCAGCAGGAGTTATTGAGGCATTCAACAAATTAGGGAATATTAATATTCCAATTATAGTTCGTCTACAGGGCACCAATGCGGTGGAAGCTAAAAAATTAATTGATGAAAGTGGATTAAAAGTTAAATCTGCGATACAATTGAGTGAAGCAGCAGCTTTGGTGAAAGAAGCAGTTGCCTAGTTAAATTCAAAAGCAAAAAGGCGATTTCTAAGAGAATTCCTGGAAGCTTTAGTTGAATAAATGAACGGCGATGAACAAATGTGGTATAATTTTTTCATCGCCGTTGTTATTGACCGCTATTTAAGGAGCAATTATTTGAACCTCCATAATTGAGCTGATCGTATATTTTAAACCGGTTTTCACTTCAATGCACATATACCGTTTTCTACGGAGTGTTCCTTTCATAAATATATTTCCTTTTTCGGTGGCAAATAATGCCCCTTCCGGTAAAGCAGATAACATTTGATACCCATCCCGCTGATTGGTATTGTATTTTCGAAGTACAGTTAATAATGCGGTTTCCCCATTTGCTGTTGCAGCAGGTGACTTTATCGATTTTTTCAATGCCTGCTCTATATCTGGCGGAAATAAACCTTCCATTACAAAATCTTTTAAAAGATTACTGTAACAGGTTTTCCATTCAATTCCATGAGACTCTACCCTGTTTTTGTATTGTTCATAAGTGAGCAAGTGTGCCAGCTCGTGCAGCAAGGTTATAAGAAATTCATATTTATTCAGATTGCCATTTACGCTAATTCGGTGGTTTTTGCCCTGATGCGCATGACGATAATCACCTAATACAGATTTACGTTCTTTGGCTACCGTTAAATGAACTTTGTATTGTTGTAAATAGGCTATGACTTTTTCGAAACTTCCTTCAGGCAAAAATTCCGAAAGTGCATGTAAAGGATGTTCAGTTCCCGCCATTTTTAGGAGGATTTAATTGCATAGATATTTTTACTTCTAGCCAGGTATAAACAAGGTATAAAGCCATCCCGATAAACAATGCATTTACACTTTTTTTCTCGCCAGAAATATATAAGTACAAAAAAGCAGCTGTTCCTAATACAAATAACTTCAATACTACAGAACCCATAACACCACGCACCATCGCATGTGGATTACTATTATTTAGTGAACCAATTTGTCGGTAAAGGCTAAAAACACCAATACTAAACAATATAAGATTAGCCGCTAATACAACTATATAATCTGTGTGGTGCTGCAAAAAAAATTCATTGAATCCAATACAGCAAAGACTTACAACAACAAATACCACAATAAGCGGAACGAAAAGCTTTAAGTTATTTTTACCCATGATGCATTAAATAGGTTTTACAATTAATCGTTGGATAGTTCATCCTTGGGCATCTCAATTACAACGGTATCTAAAGGCTTACTGGTATTACCTGATAACATCTTCTTAACCCCATCTATGTACTGCTCTTTATACCTAATGGCCTGCTCTAAAGAATCTGTGCGAATTTTGAGTAACTGCAGAGCTGTTCTGCTTTCCTTGGTTCCATAACCTGGTATATAATATTTCAAAGGAGAAAATGCAATGAGTGCAATGGTCAACCCTACCAATAATACAAAAATGGTGCTCAACCCAATGTAGGCACTCAACCTTGTTAATCTGACCGTAAGCATCTCTTCATAAGTATCATCGTTCATTATCACTAAACGATAAGAATTACTACTGCTTTTAAATGTATTTTCTTGATTAATTTCGCTCATAATATAAAAACAAAGTTAAAGGTAAGGATTGCCACGGTTTTCTACTGAATTTAATAAGAAATAACTGTAATTTTAAGCGATTTTATGGGAACAAAAACACATATATACGCCTTTTTCTTTTGTATGCTATTAGGATTGATAGCATTTCGGGCAAATTCTCAGCCTAATAGCACTATTGAATTGAACAAACCGGAACGTTATCAAAACAAACTACTCAAGGCCGAGAAGAGTGAATTTACCAAATTTAATACAGCCAAAAGGTTGTATAACAATATGGTTAGCCAATACAACTACTTTTTTAATGCCAACGTAAAATTGGAAGAAATCTTAGCTGCCGCCAAAGAAAATTTCAAAGAAGACTACACCCAACTCTTACCGTTTTATAACTATTCCTTAGATCAAACAGCTGAGGATAACAGTATAGATACTATCATTTACAAATGCACCGCCGGTATACTATTACATGACCTAAGAAGCGACTGGGTGGATCAGTTTTATCTTTTATTAGGCAAAGCCTATATGCTAAGAAAAGACTTTGATTCTGCGACAATGGTTTTTAAATATATAAACTACGCTTTTGGGCCAAAAGATGATGGGTATGATGTGTTAATAGGTAGCAACGAAACCAATAAAAATGGAATTTTCAGCATATCGACATCAGAAAAAAGAAACATTTGGAAAAAGATATCGTCTCCCCGTCCTACCAGAAACGAAAGTTTACTATGGCAGGTTCGCAATAATATTGAAGAAAATAAATTAACAGAAGCCGAATCATTGTTAGAACTAATTCGTTCTGATAAATTGTTTCCTACCAGATTAAAAACAGATTGGTATGAAATGGAAGCTTATTTACAATATACCAAAGAAACTTACGATAGTGCAGCACATTTTATAATTAAAGCATTAAATAATGCAGAGAACCGTTCTGAAAAAGCACGCTGGGAATATTTAGCAGCACAATTATTAACTATAACCGGCAAAAAGGCAAATGCAATTGCCATGTTTGATAAGTCTATATCACATGCAATTGACCCTGTAATGGAAGTATATGCCAGATTAAACATAGTTAGTCTAGCAGCAGAAAATAAAGATAATTCGCTACAAGAAAACCTCAATCAATTGCTATTAATGGCAAAAAAAGATAAGTATGAGGGATATAAAAATATTATATACGCTGCCGCCGCAGAAATAGAACTCAAAAGAAATAATTATGCCGCTGTTGAGCAA
>CANHJH010000191.1 GCA_947460365.1 Sphingobacteriia bacterium
AAAGGTGATATTGTAAAGACGGTATTGATAGTTGCTGACGAACGTTGAATTCATCGAGTTGAACGGTTAGGTTTTGTATGCAGCTCCATTCATTAATAAGTTCTCTAACGCAGCGCATACCCTCGTTGGGTGCTCCTTCGTACAAGTCGAGCAGGGCTATATGAATTGTTTCGCGCTTATTATTTGTCATAAAGGCGCAAAATTACCTTTTTAAAACATTCTCTACAATGTTAAAGCTGATTTATTTATGATTATTGAAGCTATTTAAAAGTATTTAAGGTTGGTTTTGGGTGTTAAGGTTAATAAAGTTTCATACATCAGTTTAATTGTTTCATTGATATCACTTTTATGAATCATTTCAACGGTTGTATGCATGTAACGAAGGGGTATTGAAATTAAAACAGAAGGGCATCCGTCATTAGCATAGGCAAAGCTGTCGGTATCGGTGCCGGTACTTCGGCTCAGCGTTCTCCATTGTACCGGAATTTTATTTTTTTCTGCTACCTCTTCAACCAGTGATAATAATTTATTATGTATTGCAGGGGCATACGCTAAAGAAGGCCCTTTGCCTGCCATGATATCGCCTTCAATAATTTTACTGATCATAGGGGTATTGGTATCATGTGTTACGTCGGTAATAATGGCAATATCCGGCTTAATTCTTCTGGCAATCATCTCGGCACCTCTCAATCCTATTTCTTCCTGAACAGCATTTACAATATACAATCCAAATGGAAGTTTTTGTTTGTTTTCTTTTAGAAGGCGGGCAACTTCTGCTATCATAAATCCACCTACACGGTTATCGAAGGCACGACCAATTAAAAAGTCGTAAGCCAGCTCTTCGTATCCATCTTCATAGGTTACCACAGCACCAACATGAATTCCCAAGGCTTCTACTTCTTTTTTATTTCTTGCGCCGCAATCCAGACAAAGGTTTTCGATTTTAGCAGTTGGTTCTTTTTGCTCGGGATTGCTGAGGCGTGTATGAATGGCAGGCCATCCGAAAACGGCTTTTACAGGGCCTTTTTTACCATGGATCCAAACCCTTTTTGCCGGTGCAATTTGGTGATCTACACCACCATTTCTTTTTAAATAAATTAATCCCTGATCATTTATATAATTCACAAACCAGCTTATTTCATCAGCATGTGCTTCTATAACAACTTTAAAAGCAGCAGTAGGATTGATTACCCCAACAGCTGTGCCATATGGATCGGTAAATATTGTATCTACATAAGGTTTAATGTAGTCTATCCATAATTTCTGCCCACCACTCTCAAATCCAACCGGTGAAGGCGTGTTGATGTAGTTTTTTAAAAACTTCATGGATGCATCTGTAGTTACAGATTTTGATTTTGCTGATTTTTCTTTTGCCATAATATTTTATTTAGTTAGGATGATGCCGGCAATTCCAAAGAAAGCTTTAACCAGCATAAGTCCGTCTATAATTGCAAGATAATAGAGAATTGATTTACGTTGGTACATTGTGTAGCAAACAGTTATTAACAAAATAAAGGGGATGGTGTTTAATAGTATCCTTAAGGTGGTAAAATGGGCTAAAATCCCTAGTGCAACAAATAATAGCCAACTGCAGCAGGCCAGGGGTAGCACAACACTAAACAAGGTTTTTCGCAGTCCAAGTCTTACCACAAAAGTCTTTAGTTGTACATTATAGTCGTCGGCATAATCTTTTATGTCGAAAAGGATACATAAAACTGAAATAAATAGCCAGTTTTTGAAAAAAAGGAATAAGGTAGTGTAGGTAAATAAGTGGGCGTTATTTTGTATAAAATCAACATATAAAATGGGTAAGATGGAGACAGTTCCTGCCCAAATAAACGCAATAAGAAATGGCTTAACTAACCCGTAATTTCTTAAGGCAAGCCATGGAAAACTGCGCGCGTTTTTAACATAATACAATATAGATAATAATAAAAAAAGAGCAAGTAGGAAACACGAAGAATAGTTGATTGTTGGAAGTCTATAAAAATGATTGTATAAAAAAAATGTCAGTAGAGCCATTGACAGCAGTAACATAAAAAGTTGCAAAACAATTATTTGTTTGCGATAACTGAAATACCAATTAGCGCGCTCATTGGTATTGTCATAATGGTATTGACTTAAGTATGCATATGAATAGTACAGAATTGTTATGCAAAATATAAACAGATAAAATCCCCGATGGCTAAGCTGAATCTTTTGTTGGTAAACGGTTTCAACGCACAACGCTACAGCACAGCATCCATAAAAAATATTACTATAAACCAGTGGTTTAATAAATAATTTTAACAGCACTTATTTTTTTAGTAAAATAATGTCGGGAGATGTAATGGTATCGCTTCTGTTTTGTGCTTTGTCTTTTAACCAAAACCTAAAATAGGCGGTATCATTTTTATTTGAGCAGCCGATGATGGAAGTTATGCCGGGGGCGTTTCCATTATAAATGTAACTGATTTCCAATTTCCCTTTTAAGTTACTGGTGGGGGTAAAATTGGGCACTTTATTTTTATTAATAATTTGCACCCCTACTTCTTTTGGACAAGTCCGGGAAATTTTTTCTACCCAAAGCGTGTCCTGAATATCTCCTTCTTTATCGGTAAAATCTAGTTGGAATGTAAGAATTTGCCCTTGACTAAATACCGTTGAATTAACATTATTAAATGTTATTTGCGGGTTAGTATTGAAGCTGTCTTTTTTACAAGCAATAAAAAAGACGGTTATTGTCAACAGTATTAATATTTTTGTTCTCATTATAAATCTTTCTCTTTCAAAATTAGTTAAAACAATACAATACTCAACAGTGCATTTGTTCGATATTAACAATATTTTTTCCGACGCCGATATTCATTTCAATGAATATTGTGCTGAAATGTTTCAATTTCAGTATCAAAATAATGTTATTTATCGGGAATGGGTGAATTTAGTGCACACCAACCCGGTAGATACACAGATACCATTAACTATTCCTGCGTTGCCTATTTCCTTTTTTAAGGAGCGAAAAGTGGTTAGTGGAGCATTTGAGCCTGATAAAATATTTGAGAGTAGTGGCACTACTGGTATAGTCACCAGCAGGCATTATGTAAAAAAGCTTGACTTGTATGAGCAGTCGTTCATGGCAGGGTTTAATTATTTTTATGGAGATATTGAAGGATATTGCGTTTTAGCGCTTTTACCGGCTTATTTAGAGCGGGAAAATTCTTCTTTAGTGTATATGGCTGAGAAGTTGATTCAGGCAAGCAAACACGCGGAAAGTGGGTTTTATTTATATAATTATGCTGCATTGTCTGATAAGTTAAAAAGTCTTGAATTAAGTGGGCAGAAAACGCTCTTATTGGGGGTAACTTTTGCTTTGCTTGATTTTTCGGCCAAGTTTCCGCAGTCATTAAAACACACCATAGTAATGGAGACGGGAGGGATGAAGGGGAGAGGAAGGGAACTTACCAGGGCGGAGTTACATGAAGTGTTAACCAATCGATTGGGGGTAAAAAATATTCATGCTGAATACGGTATGACAGAGTTATTAAGTCAGGCATACTCAACAGGAGGGGGACGGTATATTTGTCCGCCATGGATGAAAGTGTTGGTTAGGAGTGAAGACGATCCATTTGCAATTTCATCGGAAGGCACTGGGATTTTACAAGTAATTGATTTGGCTAATAGGTATAGCTGTTCATTTATTGCGACCCAAGATGTAGGAAAAGTATATGCGGATGGTAGTTTTGAAGTGTTGGGCAGGATGGATAATAGTGATTTGAGGGGGTGTAGTTTATTGGTCGTTTAATGTTAAATAGCTGATTTTTCAGTAATGATTAGGTATGATTTTAAATAAAAAGAGTTGACTGCGACGCCAACTCTTTTTAGGAATATTCATTTGTAAATTGAGCGATTAAGCTAGATCAAATCTGTCGAGGTTCATTACTTTACTCCAAACTGCAACAAAATCTTTAACAAATTTTTCTTTAGAATCGGCACAACCATATACTTCTGCAATGGCTCTTAGCTCAGAGTTTGAACCGAAGATTAGGTCAACTCTTGTACCAGTCCACTTTATTTCTCCTGTTTTACGGTCACGACCTTCAAACAAGTCTTTTGCGTCTGAATTAGCTTTCCATGTAGTACTTAAATCTAAAAGATTAACAAAGTAGTCATTAGAAAGCGCCTCCGGATTTTTAGTAAATACACCATTTTTAGACTGATCAAAATTG
Source organism: Sphingobacteriia bacterium (assembly GCA_947460365.1). Classification (GTDB taxonomy): domain Bacteria; phylum Bacteroidota; class Bacteroidia; order Chitinophagales; family Chitinophagaceae; genus Sediminibacterium. The sequence continues at coordinate 4,206 of CANHJH010000191.1, forward strand.
GTGTTTAGTACACGCATACCGCCTAATAGAACGGTCATTTCAGGAGCTGTTAGTGTTAATAATTGCGCTTTATCAATCAACATTTCTTCTGTGTAAGAAGCAATCGCATGATTCTTTGCGTAATTGCGGAATGCATCGGCCATTGGTTCCAGAACTGCAAAAGATTCAACATCTGTTTGTTCTTGAGATGCATCTGCACGACCAGCTGTAAATGGAACAACTACATTTAGTCCTGCATTTTTAGCAGCTTTTTCTACACCAGCTGCACCGCCTAAAACAATTAAGTCTGCCAATGAAACTTGCTTGTTACCGGAATGGCTATTAAATTCTTTCTGAATGTTTTCAAGTGTATCTAAAACTTTAGCCAATTGAGCAGGATTATTTACTGCCCAATATTTTTGAGGAGCAAGACGAATACGTGCTCCATTAGCACCACCACGTTTATCTGAACCGCGGAAGGTAGATGCTGAAGACCAGGCAGTTGAAACCAATTGAGCAACAGTTAAACCTGAAGCCAAAATATTAGCTTTTAAAGCAGTGATATCTGCCTCATTAATTAATTCATGTGTAACTGCCGGGATAGGATCTTGCCAGATTAGCACTTCTGATGGAACTTCTTTACCAACATAGCGAGAACGAGGCCCCATATCTCTATGCGTTAACTTAAACCAAGCACGAGCGAATGCGTCAGCAAATTGATCGGGGTTTTCATAGAAGCGTTTAGAAATAGGACCATAAATTGGATCTTCACGTAAAGCCAGGTCAGTTGTAAGCAT
>CANHJH010000192.1 GCA_947460365.1 Sphingobacteriia bacterium
ATTCAAGAAAAACAAAATAAATTTAGTTTTTGCCTTTTGTATTGGTTTGTGGTCTAATGTAATTACCCTTTTTAATACTAAAAAGTGCAGCTCAATTATTTATATCTTGGAAAGAAATAGGGATAAGAATTAATTTAGTTTTACTTCATATAAAGCCGGCCAATATTTTCCGGTAATATAAAAGCTTTTTTTCTCATCATCGTACGCAATACCATTCAATACATCTGTAGTTTGCACTATCGGTTGATTGGTTTTTTGTAATAAATTACTAAAATCTAACACACCTTCAACCTGCCCTGATTTTTCATTTATTTTTACAATAATGTCTTTCATCCAAATATTTGCATAAATGGAACTATCTACAAATTCAAGTTCATTTAAATTGGCAACATATCCATTATTATCAGAAACACCCAGTGTTCTTTCAATTTTAAAGCTTTCAGGATTCACAAAGTAAATATTACTTCCTCCAGTACTTATTAATAATTGTTTACCATTGGTGGTGATTCCCCAACCCTCATAAGGCCACTCAAATTCTTTTTCTTTAACAAAGTTGGCGGCATTATATACATATACCTTATGTTCCTGCCAGGTAAGTTGATAGATTTTATTATTCAATATGGCGATTCCCTCACCAAAATCGGTAGGTGGTAATGTTACTTTAATGGTTCTTTTTCCAGATAATAAATCGTCAACTAATATTTTACTTTGCCCCCGCATTCCAGTCCCTTCATAAAGTTTATTATTATGCCAAAAGAGACCTTGTGTATATGAACTGGTGTCGTGCGGATAAATCTTAACAATTGAATAATTAATATTTACAGGTGCTGCTACTGCATTAATTTCCACATTTTCATTCACCTCTGTTGATACATTACAGCCTGCCAGAATAATTATAATCCCCAATAAAAGTTTCAAAATAGATTGCATATCAATAGTTTCAAAGATTAAATTAAATATTTTTATACAAATTATGGATTTATATGTTGAATAACTGATTCTGCAACAATAGGTGTTAATGCTACTCCCATGCCATTACATGCAATGGCAGTAATAATATTGGTTGAAACCTTTTTGCAAATAGGTAGTTTATCCGGTGTAAAGGCCATAATTCCACTCCAGCTTTGTTCTATTTCTACCGAACTATTTAAATCAAAATGCTTTTGAATAAACTGAACTAAAGTTTCGCGAATAAAATCAGACCCATCTAGATTAGTTGTTCGCTCATTTTCAAAATCACTATTTCTCGCTCCACCTAACAATATTCTATTTCCAACATTTCGCCAATAATAAAATCCTTCATCAAAATGAAAAGTTCCCCGTATTCTTAAATCTGCTATAGGCTTGGTTAATATAATTTGGCCCCTTGCTGGCTCTATATTTAAGTCGGGTAGAAGTGAGGGCGTAAACCCATTCGTGCAAACAATTACTGTACTAGCTTTAAATGAAATAGGGGAGTTGGTGAATAATTCAACTTCATGATTGTTGTCATTCCAACTTTTTACTGTAATGCCGTTTAAAATATGTACGCCTTTGTTTAAAGCAATTTGGGATAACATCCTTACTAATTTACCACTATGAATACCTGCCTCTAATGGGTTGTAAACTAAATGGTCAAAATTCTTTAATCCAATTGATTCAATGTTGGAGGTTACATCGGAAAATGTATTATGCTTTCCGGTTATTGGTTGTAGTAAATGGTTTAAGTAATGAATTTGATCTTGTAAAAATTCTGCTGAATGATAATTTAATAATGGCTCATATCCACCACAAGAATCTAAATCAATAGATTCTTCACCAACCAATCGTTTAATCTTTTGAATACCTTTATAACGCATTGCTGCGATTTGCAGCATTGCCTCGGTTCCCATTTTGGCTTCATCTGTTAGTAATTCTGTTAAACTACCAAAACATGCAAAACCGGCATTACGCGTGGATGCTCCTAAGGGCGTAACATGTCTTTCCAGAATAGTAATTTTAAGCAGCGGATGTTGTTCAATTAGTTCTACGGCAGTCCATAGCCCCATTAAACCACCGCCCACAATGATTACATCATTTTTGGCGTAATACGTTTCTTTTTCCCAAAGAGACAGGATGCTCATTGAACAATATATTTATCTATTCAAAATCAATTCAAAAGAAGTTAAGTTTATACATTGAACCTAAAATGCATAATATCTCCGTCCTTAACTATATATTCTTTTCCTTCAATTCTCAATCGTCCATTATCTCTGCAAGCAGATTCGCTACCATATTTTACAAAATCTTCATAAGCGATCACTTCTGCTTTAATAAATCCTTTTTCAAAATCAGTATGAATTACACTTGCTGCCTGTGGTGCTTTCCAACCATTTTGAATTGTCCAAGCTCTCACTTCCTGAACGCCCGCTGTGAAATATGTTTCTAGGTTTAACAATTTGTAGGTTGTTTTAATTAAACGATTTAAGGCAGGCTCCTTCATGTTGTACTCTTCCATAAACATTTGCTTGTCTTCCGGATTGACCATCTCCGCAATTTGGGCCTCAATATTATTACACATTACAATCACTTGAGCCCCTTCAGCTTCTGCAGCTGCTTTTAATTTTTCTGAAAATGCATTTCCGGTATGCATAGATGCTTCATCTACATTGGCAACATATAAAACAGGTTTATCTGTTAATAAGAACAAATCAGCAATTGCCGTTTTATCTTCCTTACTTAACCCAAGTGTATAAATGCCTTTACCTGAATCCAAATGAGCTTTACACTTTGAAAGTACTTCAAATTCAGCCTTAGCCTTAGTATCACTTCCTACACGAGCCATTTTTTCAACGCGTTGCATTTTCTTTTCAACGCTCTCTAAATCTTTTAATTGAAGTTCTGTTTCAATAATTTCTTTATCCCCAATTGGGTTAATGACCCCTTCTTCACGTAATACATTTTCATCTTCAAAACAGCGAATTACATGAATAATTGCATCTACTTCACGAATATTTCCTAAAAATTTATTTCCAAGTCCTTCACCTTTGCTGGCCCCCTTAACCAATCCGGCAATATCTACTATTTCCATCTGAGTGGGTACGGTTCTATTCGGTTGAACCAGTTCTGCTAATTTGTCCATTCGTTCGTCCGGTACATCAACCAACCCAACATTTGGTTCAATTGTGCAGAACCTGTAGTTGCTTGCCTGTGCTTTAGCACTATTACTAACTGCATTAAATAAAGTTGATTTTCCAACATTGGGTAATCCCACAATACCTGCTTGTAAAGCCATTTTGCCTTTTTTTGTTTTAAGGACGCAAAGTTAAGGGTTTACCTTTAGCTAACAGGATAGTAGGGGGGAGTTTTGGGTATTTCATTCTATTTCTTATCTTAGAGCCATGGCATTAAACTATGTATGGATATTATTTTTCATCATCGGATTGGTGATTGCATTATTTAAGTTGATTGTATTTCAAGACTATGAGATTTTTAAAAAATTGGTAGAGGGTATTTTCGATGCTTCAAAATCTTCAGTGATGGACATAGGCTTACCCTTAACCGGTGTAATGGTATTTTTTATGGGATTGATGAATATTGGCGAAAAAGCAGGTGCAATTAACTTTTTAGCGAGATTATTGAATCCATTTATGAAAAGATTATTTCCAGAAGTACCAGAAAAACATCCTGCAATGGGACAAATGGTGATGAATTTTAGTGCCAATATGTTGGGATTAGATAATGCCGCTACTCCTTTTGGCTTAAAAGCCATGGAAAGTCTGCAAACTTTAAATCCCAATAAAGAAACTGCCAGTAATGCTCAAATTATGTTTTTGGTGCTGCATACAAGCGGTTTAACCCTAATACCATTATCTATCATTGCCTATAGGGCAGGGGCTGGCAGCAATAATCCTACCAGTGTTTTTGTGCCCTTAATGTTAGCCACAACCATAGCAACACTTGCCAGTATTATCATTACAGGTATATATCAACGATTGAAATTTGATCGAGTTTTACTTTTCTGGATTGGAAGTATCGCAACCATTATTTTCTTTTTTGCCTGGTTTATAGAAGGCTTACCATCACAAAAAAATATTCCTGTACCTACCTTATTAACGAAAGAAACATTTAGTAATGTACTGGGAAATGTGATTTTGTTTTTTATTATTTCTACATTTATCATTGGAGGATTCATTAAAAAAGTAAATGTATTTGATGCTTTTATAGAGGGGGCAAAACAAGGATGGGAAGTTATTATTAAAATAATTCCTTATTTGGTGGGTATGTTGGTGGCTATCAGGGTATTTAGAGAAAGTGGTGCCTTAGATGCCATTATAAATGGTATCACCTGGTGCTTTACCGTTATGGGCTCTTCAGGCGAATTTGTTCCTGCATTACCGGTAGCGATTATGCGACCTTTTAGTGGGGGAGGCTCCAGGGGACTAATGCTGGATATTTTTAAAACATATGGTGCAGATAGTTTTATCGGTCAATTAGCCAGCACCTTTCAGGGAAGCGCAGATACTACCTTTTATATTCTTGCATTGTATTTTGGCAGTGTTGGGATCAAAAAAGTACGATATGCCATTTGGGCAGGTATGCTTGCTGATTTATTGGGTGTAATAGCCGCAATTGGAATCGCTTATGTGTTTTTTAAATAGCCAATAACTTAAGATTTGAATTGATTTCTTAATATGGTACTTAATTGGGCTACCCCCGCTGATGCAGAAGACTCTATTGCATTTATTTTATACTTGTTAGATATTTTAGGTATTACTTTATCTATAATATATACCGAAGATTCTGTTGGGGTATAGCTAATTAATCCCGCAGCAGGATAAACTTGTAAAGAAGTGCCAATGACAACAAAAATAGCTGCTTTTTGTACCATTTCAATCGCATATTCTAACATAGGAAC
>CANHJH010000193.1 GCA_947460365.1 Sphingobacteriia bacterium
AAGGACGGCCTCCGCTTGTTTTTGTAGTACAAATTCTTCTGAAAAAGGTTCTGATTGAATGCGGGATTTATATAATTTACGGTTTAAAAACCGCTTGCAGAGTAAAGAAAGCACCAAATCGGGGTGGTAACTCCATTTTTTAATACCACTCATGATGTCGGCATCATCCAATAGGCAAAAATGAGCTAGTGCTTGCTCGTTCATAATACCGGCATACTCTCCCAGAAAAAAGTCGAGGGCCGGCACTGTTTTAATGCGTTCATCGGTCGAAACATATATTTCCCGAACCCGCTCTAGTATCTTTACCATCATTTTTTCTGCAGATACTACCGTTTTATGGAGGTATACTTGCCAGTACATTTGACGCCTGGCCACCAAAAATTTTTCGATGCTGTAAATACCTTTTTCTTCTACCATCAGGCAATCGTCTTGTACGGTCAGCATTTTCAGGATGCGATCGTACCCGATAACACCTTCACTCACACCAGAAAAAAAACTATCTCTGCTTAAATAGTCCATTCGGTCAACATCTAACTGACCGCTAATAAGCTGGTGAAGAAAAGGTTTGTGATAATTGTTGGTGAAAATTTGAATGGTAAGATCAAGCTGACCATTGAGTTCGATGTTTATTTGCTGCATAATTTGCAGCGAAATTTCTTCATGAGAAGTGTGTGGAATTAATACATGTTCCAGGGCATGGGAATAAGGGCCGTGACCAACATCATGCAGTAAAATAGCGGCTTTCACCGCAATTTCTTCCTCCAAAGAAATATCAATTCCCTTGTCTTTTAACTCATTCACTGCCATGTGCATTAAATGATACGCTCCTAAGGAATGATGTAAACGGGTATGAACAGCACCTGGATAAACCAGTTGAGCCATAGCCATTTGCTGAATTCTTCTTAAACGCTGATAAAAAGGGTGTTCGATAATAGCAAAAATCAGGGGATGATTAATAGTTATAAAACCATATACCGGATCATTAATGATTTTTCTTTTAGTAATTGCCATGCTGTAGATTCAAAATTCAAAAGTAAAAAGTCAAAAGTAAAAAGTCGAAATTCAAAAGCTCAAATTCAAAAGTCAAAATTTAACAATTAAGCTTCAAAATTAAAAAGTAAAAAATAGAAACACGTAAAAATTATAAATAGCTTTAGCACATATTAGCAACTAAATTCAATAAAGTAGTAACTATGTCAATAGCAAATATTCTATGGGTAGACGATGAAATGGAAAGCCTACAGTCGCAGAAAATATTTTTAGAAAGCAAAGGATATAAGGTGCATACCCTTACCAATGGGTACGATGCCATAGAATACATTAAAGATACAGATATAGACGTAGTATTAATGGATGAGAGTATGCCCGGCATTACTGGCCTGGAAACACTTACTCGTATGAAAGCTATACAGCAACATTTGCCGATCGTACTCATCACTAAAAACGAGACCGAAAACCTGATGGATGAGGCCATAGGAAGCCAGATCAGTGATTATTTAATAAAGCCGGTAAATCCTAATCAGGTATTGTTGAGCTTAAAAAAAATTATTGATAATAAGCGACTGGTTGCAGAAAAAACAACCACCTCCTTTCAGCAACAATTTAGTGAGCTGATGATGGCATTAATGGGCAATCCTGATTATCGTGGATGGGTTGATTTGTATAAAAGATTGATTTACTGGGAGTTAGAGATGGAGAAAAGCGATAGTCCGGAAATGAAAGACATATTAGCTGATCAAAAGAAAGAGGCCAACGCAGCTTTTAGTAAGTATATCACCAAAAATTATGCATCATGGGTAGACCCTACTTCTTCAGATTCGCCCATTATGAGTCACCAGTTGATGCAGTTTAAAATTTTACCACATATCGAAGAAAATGTTCCGTTGTTTTATATATTAATAGACAATCTTCGATATGATCAGTGGAAAGCCATACAGCCCATTTTTGCAGAAAGCTTTAAAGTAACGGAGGAGGAGACCTTCTATTCAATATTACCAACTGCAACCCAGTATTGCAGAAACGCCATTTTTGCGGGTATGATGCCGGTAGAGATGGAGAAGCATTTTCCTCAGCAATGGAAAAATGATGAAGAGGAGGGCGGAAAGAACTTATTTGAGGAAGATTTTTTGCGGGCACAGTTAAAACGATTAAAAAAAGAGCAGGTAAAATTCAGTTATCATAAAATATTAAACCATCAAGATGGACAACAACTGGTGAGTAATATGCATAATTTGTTGGTGAATGATTTGAATGTGATTGTCTATAATTTTGTGGACATGTTGAGTCATGCCCGAACGGAAATGGAAGTGTTAAAAGAATTAGCCAGTGATGAAGCCAGTTACCGAAGCCTTACCAGAAGCTGGTTTGAGCATAGTCCATTGCATCAGGCATTAAAGAAAATATCGGGCAAGAAGTTTAAAATTATTTTAGGAACCGATCATGGAAGTGTACGGGTAAAGAATCCGATTAAAGTAGTGGGAGACAAGCAAACCACTACTAATTTGCGTTATAAGCATGGCAGAAATTTAAATTTTGAAGAGAAAGAAGTATTGGCATTTAAAGACCCTAAAAAGGCAGGCTTGCCAGTTCCAACGATCAACTCTGCCTATATTTTTGCTAAGGAAGATGATTTTCTATGTTATCCTAATAATTACAATCATTATGTGAATTATTATAAAAACACTTTTCAGCATGGGGGGATAAGTTTAGAGGAAATGATTGTTCCCTTTATAAAAATGGAAACTAAATAAAAAAAATTACCCACAAACGGCTTGATACAGCTTAAACTTTGTGGATAATTGCGGTGGTAAGTAAGGAAATATGATGCTAATTTTGAAGATATAAATCTCTATATCAAGAGAGCTGAAGAAATATGAAGTACACACAATCTACATTAGATAAATTAGGTGCTGTTTTGGGCGAGTCGGGCTATGTAGTACGTTATGAGCGAGGTACTTTTCAAAGCGGATGGTGTATATTGGAATCGAGAAAAGTAGTGGTGTTGAACAAATTTTTAAGTACCGAAGGGCGGATAAACACCTTAATGGAAATAATACCTCAATTACAAATTTCCTACGATAGTTTGACTTTCGAATCACAAAAATTATACGACGAGGTTGTCCGTAAATCGACTTTGTTGGCATCCTAAGTTTTGCGGCATATACCTGTTTTTACTTGTAAATTTTTCGCTTAGTTTTATATTGTGAAAAAAACAACTTCATTGACCATTCAATTTTTAGGAACCGGAACCAGTTCGGGGGTGCCAATGATAGGGTGTAGTTGTGAAGTATGTAAATCGGTTGATAAGAAGGACAAACGGCTACGAAGTAGCATCTTGGTGAGTACTGGTACCACTAGTATAGTAGTAGATACCACCCCAGATTTTAGATATCAAATGCTGCGCAGTAATAGTTACAAGTTAGATGCTGTATTGTTTACGCACTCGCATAAGGATCATTTAGCAGGTTTGGATGATATAAGGGCTTTCAATTATTTTTCGGAAAGCAGTATGCCGGTTTATGCAAATTCCTCAACAGAAGAGGCAATAAGAAGGGATTTTTATTATGCATTTGGCGATAATAAATATCCCGGGGTGCCGGATATAGCTTTACAGAACATATTTACAGCACCATTTGAAGTAGGCGATATGATGGTAACGCCCATTGAAGTGATGCATCATAAAATGCCGGTATTAGGGTTCAGATTTAAAGATTTTACTTATATAACGGATGCTAATTTTATTGAGGAACAGGAAAAAGATAAAATCAGGGGGTCTAAAGTATTGGTATTGAATGCCTTACGAAAGGAGCAGCATATTTCACACTTTACTTTAGGAGAGGCCGTTCAGTTGGCTCAGGAATTAGCAGTCCCCGAAGTTTATTTTACTCATATTAGTCACCAAATGGGTAAACACGCCATTGTAAATGGGGAATTGCCGGATAATATGCAATTGGCGTATGATGGATTGACGCTTAGTTTGTAGCCCTTTAAAATCAATTTAAAGGGATGAATAAAGGATGGAAAGAATACCTCATTTTTTCGAAGAAAGAGCGGGTTGGTATAACCGTGTTATTAGTGGTACTATCACTATTTATATTATTGCCGAACATATACAAACCGGAGTTGCCGGCCGCTACAATTGACACTAGTTTAGTTAGCTTATTCGCCAGTAAACCTTCTACTGAAAAAGCAGCATATGCAGACAATGAAAAGGACGAGGCCACTAATACTGAAATTGTTGATGCACGCAAGTTTAAGCTGTTTATGTTTGATCCGAATACTGTTTCTGAAACACAATGGCTCGAATTAGGTGTTAAACAGCGTACGGTAAAAACCATATTAAATTATCGGAATAAGGGCGGCAGGTTTAGGGCTGCTACCGATATAAAAAAAATATGGGGTATTGCCCCTGCTGATGCGCAGCGATTAATACCCTATATACGAATAGCTACATTGGCAGGGAATCAAAACGCTTACAATAGTTATTACGCAGATAAAGTAGGATCTGCTAACCGCACGAATGCAGGCAATGCGAAAGGAGTTTATCAGTCGGGCTATCAGTCTAAAATAGCAATAATAGAGATTAACACTGCAAATCAGCAAGACTGGGAGGCATTACCGGGCATCGGTTCGGTATTGGCTGCGCGGATTATTAAATTTAGAGATAAGTTGGGAGGGTTTAAAGAAATTACGCAAGTAGGAAAAACCTATGGCATTTCAGATAGCTTGTTTCAGAAAATTGCGCCTTATTTAAAGTTTTCTGACTCGATAAAAGATAAAAGTTCAGACCGAACCGGATCTGTAAAAGTACCCGGACAATTTATGAATTCAACGAGCCAGTTGGATATTAACAAAGCAACCGTTAG
>CANHJH010000194.1 GCA_947460365.1 Sphingobacteriia bacterium
TCGTTGGTCCAGCCAGACTTAGCTTGACTTAAAACAGAGGCATAGAATGTTTGTTGCTGAGGCGGCACATTGGCCAACATCTTTGCAATATCTAAGCCATACTGTGGATTACGGAGGATTAAATCAGAGGATGAAGTAAATGTTTTTTGATCATTTGGATCATCTTTAGCAATTGCCATTAATTTAATTGTTTTCTCTACCACATTAGGGGCATCAAGAAATACTAATATTTTGCTGAGTGATCTGTTTAAATTATTGGTTGATGCCGGATAATGCGCATCTAATGCATTAATCAATTGTTCTTTTATTTTTCCGGCCGGAACACCTAATCTAATTAAAATCAGTTCAACAGCCCTTAACAAGTCTAATTGTTTTGCCTCATTTAATTTATTGAAATCAATAGCAGTTAGTGCGTTTAATAAAATGTCTTTTTGATCCTTCTCCCCCATCCTTGCTAGTGCAATAGCAGCCTGAGTGAGTTTAACGGGATCATTTTCTGAACTGATTTTATTTTTCCAATTCGCAGCAGGTTGATGCTCTAATGCAACTCTTGCCGCATACCGAATAAATCGATCTTCATTATTTAATTGAGACCAGGCAAATGGAATTGCCTCCGCATTGGAAGTAGTATGGTACGATTCTAATTTTTTGCGCAGTAGTTGTGATTCAGAAAGTTTAGGTTGGGCTAATTTTTCTGTGTATGCTGTGTTATCCCCATAATACACTCTGTAAAGATCAGATTCAATTCTTCGGCCTCCTGTTAAAAAATACAAAGCACCATCGGGGCCAATTAATCCATCCGTTAGTGGCAATGGAGAACCAGAAATAAATTCTTCTGCGGTAGCGGTATAATGAGCGCCTTCTGGTTGTGGTTGTATAGCATACATAATACCAAAACTCCAATCAAATGCAAAAATGGAACGTTTGTATTTAGTAGGAAAATGTGCGTTTAATCCATTGAACACACTGGTTGGAGAACCTTGTCCAATATTAAGTAATGCTGGTAAGTTGTCGGCATTGGTAGGTGCCCATTTATCTGTACCAGGTCTCCAGCCAAATTCGCCACCACTGGGCACATGGCAAATTCTAATTGGCCGATACCAGGGTGTTCCAAAGTCCCACTCCATATCAGAGTCAAAAGTAAAAATATCGCCATATTCATTAAATGCCAAATCAAACGGATTACGAAATCCGGCACTTATTAAATTGAAGTTAGTGCCGTCGGGATTAAATTTAGCAATCCATCCACCATGGCTTTGAACGGTGTTGTCGTGGCCATTTGGATCTTTTACCAACGGCAACAGGTTATCTATTTCACCGGTATGTAACGCCGTATAATTATCCATTGCAGGTATCTTAGTGAAATTGCCGGCAATAAAATATATGGAATTTCCGTCAGGTGAAAGAACAATGCTATGTGGGCCATGTTCCCCATCTCCTTCTAATCTTTTCAATAAAGTGATTTTGTCGTATTGATCATCATTGTCGGTGTCTTGCATCCGATAGATACCACTAGGTTTTGAATTGTTCAGATCACCTTCATCATTCACCACCACATAAAGACTATTAAAAGCGTATAACAAACCCTGAGAAAACCCAATTCTGCGGCTGGCTAAAGAAGTATCGCCGGGAATATGTAATTCGATGGTTTCTACTTTAATTTTTTCTTTTGAGGTGTCTGCTCCTATTTTAGGAATAACCAATCGGTATAAATTACCATATTGATCAGAAGCAATCATGCGTCCTTTATGGTCAAAGGTCATGGCAACCCAGGAACCCTGATCGTTTAAACCCGGACTATACAAGTGTTCTGCTTTAAATCCTTTAGGTAATTTTAAAGCAGCTAATTTGGGATCTTTGGAAATCACTTCCGAATCATTACAAGAAACGAATAATTGCAACAACAAGAAGCATGTGATTACAAGGGGGAAAGCACTTTTTTTAAACATGATGATTGATTGTATGTACAAAATAGTCAAAAAATATAATAAAAAATAAAAGTCTTATCAACTTAAGGTTATTTTATAATGCCTTAATAAACGTTCAAGTAAAATAAGGGACTTTTATAAAACTTATATACCTTGGGGGGAGGAAATAAATAACCTTACCTAATTCAGATTAAATTAAAAAAGTATGAAGCATCGTCCAATAAAAATCAAACCTATTTTAGTAATACCCATACTATTAACACTAACCTGTTTATGTAATACCATTTCAGCTAAAAGTGCTACTGATTATACCAATGCTTCAAAAGATACGACAGGGTTCACCTCCATTTTTGATGGAAAAACTTTTAACGGTTGGGATGCTGATAAAAATGTATGGCGCATTGAAAATGGATATTTTGTTGGTGAAGTAACCCCTACCAAACAAATCAACACCAATTCTTTTTTAATATGGCGGCAAGCGCAACCAGCTGATTTTGAATTTTACGCAGAATATCAAATATCAACAGGAGGAAATAGCGGTATTAACTATAGAAGTGAGGAAGTGGAAGGAATACCTTATGCAGTAAAAGGTTATCAAGCCGATATTGATGGAGAAAATGTTTATACAGGTCAGAATTATGAAGAAAGAGGAAGAGGATTTCTTGCAATGCGTGGTCAAACAGTAGTAGTTGAATCAGGCAAACCACCTATAATTACTGGTACTATAGAAAATACAGAGGTTTTGAAATCATATATTCATAATAATGGATGGAATACCATACACATCGTAGCAAAAGGAAATAACATGAAGCATTATATAAATGGGCATTTAATGAGTGAAACAACAGATCATGACACTAAAAATAGAAAATCAGCCGGATTGCTTTGCTTACAACTGCATGTAAGTAAAGCAATGATCGTTAAGTATAGGAATTTGAAAATAAAAATGTAATTATATGAACATAAAATTAAGTACTGTTTTAATCGTATTGGTTTTATTAGTTCAACCATTATTTAGTCAAAAAGTATATTCGGTTGAATATGAAAATCAAGCAGAGATAAAAGTATTTGTTGTTAAATATGAAAATCAGGCCGATTTAAAAGTATTTAAAGTGAGATATGAAAATCAGGCCGGAGATAATAATGGAAAATGGTTTTTTACCTCCTATCAAAATCAAGCAAAAAAGAAAATTTATTTTGTAGAACATGAAAATCAGGCGGAGGTGAAAATTTATTTTGTGCAATATGAAAATCAAGCTGGGTGGCGCAATAACAGCAAAAAACATTATTTTTATTAGGAAATTTTGTTACCATAATACAGCTGATTTATATTGAAATGTTAGCGAAATTTAAAATGTGCTAATTTTGTTTGGTTCATTTAAAAAACAACGGTGGATTATTTTTAAATGAATAAAATCACCATTTTATGATGGTTTTAGTATTTTGCACTATGGATGTAAAATTGGAAGTAAGTTGGAAAAAAATACTTGAAAGTGAATTTAACAAGTCTTACTTCAAACAAATAGTGAATCATATAAAGTCTGAAATAGCTACTAAAGAGACTATTTACCCTGCGGGTAAGCATATTTTTAATGCGTTTAACACTACTCCTTTTGACACCCTAAAAGTGGTGATAATCGGTCAGGATCCTTATCATGGAATTGGGCAGGCTCACGGATTAAGCTTTTCTGTTCCCGACGGGATTAAACCGCCACCTTCTCTGGTTAATATTTTTAAAGAATTAAAAACTGACATTGGAATGCCTATTCCAACAACAGGAAATTTAACCCCCTGGGCAGAGCAAGGAGTTTTTTTGCTAAACGCCATACTAACAGTAAGAGCAAATGAACCCGCTAGTCATGCTAAGATTGGATGGATGGATTTTACGAATGCGGTAATACAAAAAATCTCAGAAAACAAGCAAGGAATTGTATTTGTTTTGTGGGGCAAATTTGCGCATGAAAAACAAATTTTCATCGATGCAACAAAACATTATATCTTAAAAGCTGCACACCCCTCCCCTTTTAGTGCGGATAAAGGTTTTTTTGGATGCAAACATTTTAGTAAAATAAATGAAATACTGATGAAAGAAGGGCAAACGCCTATTGATTGGAAGTTGATAATGGATAATTGATAATTGATAATTGATAATTGACAATTGATAATGGATAATTGAGAATTGAGAATTGAGAATTGAGAATTGATAATTGAGAATTGAGAATTGAGAAGAAGTGATAAATGATAAATGATAAATTAAACTAATTGTATGAAATCTAATAAAGGGATTATTTCAACTATACAAACTTTTGCATTAAATATTTTTGCCAGGATTTGGGCTTTTTGGGGCTTAATAACTTTTGCAACAACATTTATTATTGCATTGATTCCATCATTTTTAACCGCTTTATTTCCAGATCCTAAGGGGATGTATTTTTTTATTAAGGTAGCAAGAGGATGGATGCGTATATGGTTAACGCTAGTTGGTTGTAAAGTAACGGTAACAGGGAAAGAACATTTTTTACCTGGCGAAACCTATATAGTAACCTGTAATCATAATTCATTATTAGATGTTCCATTATCTTCCCCATTTATTCCGGGACCCAATAAAACTATTGCAAAAAAATCTTTTGCTAAGATTCCGCTATTTGGATGGTTTTATAAAAGAGGGTCCGTTTTAGTGGATCGGAAAAATGATGCAAGTAGAAGGAAAAGCTATGAATACATGAAAAAGATTTTAAGTAAGGGAATTCACATGTGCATCTATCCCGAAGGCACCAGAAACAGAACAGACCAACCTTTGAAAAAATTTTATGATGGCGCGTTTAGGCTATCAGTAGACACTGGCCATGCAATCATTCCTACTATTATCTTAAACACTAAAAAATCACTTCCCAACAATAAAGCTTTCTACTTTTTACCTAAA
>CANHJH010000195.1 GCA_947460365.1 Sphingobacteriia bacterium
AAAGATGCCCACCTGAGTGCCCTCCTGATTCCCCATTAAATCCTTAGATTATATAATTCAAAAAATATATGCATATTTATTATATACGAGTATTAAATGCATTTGTAGGCGCTGCTATACCTGCAATTGTAGCAATTACAAAATGGAAAAAAATCCCCCCATCCTACTATCCATTTATTTGGTTTATTTGGTTAACTGTTTTAAGAGATATCTTAGCTGCTATAAGTGCTCAAATATATAGAAATAATGCTGTAGTAACCAATATATACGTACTATTGGCAGGTATATTTCTACTATTACAATTTAATAATTGGTCACTTTTTAAGCAACATAAAAAAATGTTCTATTTTTTATTGGCCTTATTTATAGCTGTATGGTGTTGGGAGTTTTTATATTTTACCAATTTATGGCACTATAGTTCTTATTATAGAATTATATTTAATTTTATAATTGTTTTGTTAAGTATTCATACCATCAATTTAATAATCAATTCTACTCCTACAAAATTAATTAAAAACGGTGTATTCCTAATTTGTATTGCTTTTGTTATATTGTATACAATAAAAATTATACTCGAAATTATTTTTGCGCTTGGATCATATACCAATAATGTGTTTATGAATCATATTTATGATAAAATACTATACCTGTTTATACCAATAAATATATTATACGCTATTGCAATAAAATTCATCCCACAAAAATCAACATTTACTTTATAAAATAAATGACACTTATCATTTAATGATCTTAACAAACTGAAGATAGGGTTAGCGTAATCAATTTGCTTTTATATGAATATTAATCAATTTGAAATATATGTGGCTGTTATTATTACCGTATTATTAACAGGTATTATACTCTCGTATTTTTCTATATTGATCATCAGACAACATGTAAAAAATTTAAAACTACAACAAATAAATGCGTTTGCAGAAATTGCTGCAATGGAAAAAGAACGTGCAAGAATTGCAGCCGATTTGCACGATGAATTAGGCCCTCTTTTATCTGTCATTAAATTTAGAATTGAAAATGAAATCCCCTTAGAACGCAGCAATAACAACGAATTACTGACTGCCAGTAAACAACTAGATGAAGTAATTGGCAAACTGCGTGAAATTTCTAATAATCTAATTCCCACTGTTTTACTTCATAAAGGTGCAATTGCTGCTATAAGCTACTTTATTAGTCAAATAGAACCATTGCACAGTTTAAAAATAGATGTAGAACATCCGCCATCAATTAATATTGGTGAAGACCAGAGCATACAGATATATAGAATTCTTCATGAGGTAATTAACAATTGCATCAAGCATGCCAAGGCTACCAAATTGCTCATTGTGTTTAAGTTGAGTAACAATCTATTAACACTAACATGTGAAGACAATGGCATCGGACTAGTAAATGCAACAATGAACAGTCATTCATTTGGACGTGGAATTAATAGTATGAAATATAGAACAGAAATGATGTCTGGTCATTTTAATATAGAGGCAGAAGCTGGTGTAGGAACTATATTAACTTTTGAAATACCAATTAAATGAATCAATACTTTAAGTCTATACGAGTTGTAATTGCAGATGATCATGCCATTTTTAGAGAGGGCTTTAAATTGTTGTTTAAAAACCAAACAGACTTAGAATTAGTTGGTGAGGCGGAAAATGGAAAAGAGTTATTACAATTGTGCAATGTTGAATATCCTGATGTTGCATTTGTAGACATTAAAATGCCTGTAATGAATGGTATTGAAGCCTGTAAGGAATTGCGCAAAACAAACCCGCATATTAAAGTAATTGCGCTCTCTATGTTTAACGATGATTATCTGTTAATAGACATGTTAGAAGCTGGCGCAAATGGGTATTTACTTAAAAACACCGATAAACATGAAATGTGGCGGGCAGTAAACAGTGTGTACAAGGGTGATAATTACTATTGTGATAGTACGGCATTAAAACTGGCTAAGCTGATAGCATCCAACCGTTTTCATCCACATCAACAAACAAAAGTGGTTCGATTTTCTACCAGAGAAACTGAAGTACTTAAAATGTTGGCTCAACAACTTACTAATAAAGAAATGGCAGAAAAAATGGATGTGAGTGTTCGTACAATTGAAACTTATCGGGAAACACTCAACGAGAAAACCAATTCAAAAAATTCCATAGGGGCGGTTATTTATGCCATCCGCCATGGAATTATTGAATTATAATGAATTACCACTTACCATCACCATCTAACAAATTACCAATCCCTCCTAATATACTACCTTCTTCCTTTCTGGTAGTAGTGGAATATTGTAATATTCTGCCCGCTAAACGACTAATTGGTAATGTTTGAATCCAAACTATACCCGGACCGGTTAATGTAGCAAAAAACAGGCCTTCTCCACCAAACAAGGTGTTTTTAATTCCTCCAACAAATTGAATGTCGTATTGAACGCCTGCCGTAAATCCTACAATACAACCGGTATCGATTTTTAATATTTCGCCAGCGTTTAATTGTTTCTGAAATACATGACCACCGGCATGTAAAAAAGCCATACCGTCGCCTTGTAATCTTTCCATAATAAATCCTTCTCCACCAAATAAGCCGCTACCTAATTTCCGTTGAAACTCAATACCAATACTTACTCCTTTTGCAGCACATAAAAATGCATCTTTCTGACAAATCACATTGTTGTCTAAACTAGATAAATCTATTGGTATAATTTTTCCCGGATAGGGAGAGGCAAAACTTACCCGTCTTTTACCTTGATTAATGTTGGTGAAAGCTGTCATAAACAAGCTTTCACCAACTAATACTCTTTTACCGGCGTTCAATAATTTACCCAGTAAACTACTGTTTTGTTGCTGACTTCCATCGCCAAACATGGTTTCCATCACAATGCCATCTTCCATCATCATAAAAGCGCCCGGTTCAGCAATTGCAGTTTCGTTATAATCTAACTCCACCTCCACATACTGCATTTCTTCTCCAAATATGCTATAGTCAATTTCGTGATTGTGTATCATAGTTTATTTTTTTGAATACTTTAAAGTACCAAGCCAAATTTGTTTGCCTTGTAAATACCTAACCCCATACATTACCCCAACTAAAATAAAGAAAAACGGCCCCAAGAATCCCAATAAGGCAACATATTTGGTTCCGTAAAATTGATTCATCGGGCGTCTTAATCTTTCTGAAATCAAGTACATACTAGGTACCATTATTAAAGTTAAAAAGAAAGAAAAGATTAATCCAAAAATAATAGTCCAGCTTAATGGTCCCCAAAACACAACACTGTCTCCACCAATAAAAATCTTCGGATCGAGGTGTTGAAACATCGACTGAAAATCTATATTAAAACCAATGGCTAATGGCAATAACCCTAAAATGGTGGCTAATGCGGTAAGCAATACAGGTATAATTCTAATTTTTCCTGCTTCAATTGCGGCTGCACGTGTTTTGTACCCTCTATGCCTTAACTCATCCGTAAATTCAATTAACAATATTCCATTTTTAATTACAATACCTGCTAAACCAATTACCCCTACACCCACCATGATGGTTGCCATAGACATTCCAGTAATTGCATATCCCATAAATACGCCGATAATGGAGAAGAATATTTCTGTTAAAACAATGAACGGTTTACTTAAACTATTGAACTGTAACACTAAGATTAAAAAGATGATTAACAAAGCGGAAATCATAGACATACCTAAGAATGACATGGTTTCTTTTTGTTGCTCACTTTCTCCGGTTTGTTTAATGGTAACATCTGCGGGAATTTGTGTTTTCGCTTTAAAATCTGCAATTTTTTTAGCCAACTCTGCATTAATTACGGGCGTTAAAGAAGGATCTAATACGGCTGATTGTATTTGAATGGTTCTCTTCAAGTTTTTACGCTTAACTACACCGGTTGTATTGGTATAATCAACTGTAGCAACGCTGTTTACCGGAATTTGTTTAATAGCGCCGGTGGTAAAGTCTCTAAATACAATACGCATATTCATCAGGTCGCCAATATTATTTCTTTTTAAATCCTGGTAACGTAATTGAATTTTATAATCATCTTCTCCTTCTTTCAGCTTACTAACTTCTTTGCCAAAAACTGCAGTTCTTAATTCCATTCCAATTTGAGCAGTGCTTAACCCTTCTGCTAATGCCCGCTCACGATTAATGTTGATGCTGATTTCGGGATTGGTTAAATCAATATCTAAAATTAAATTTTCTACCCCATTTACTCTGTTGGTATCTAAATGATTTTGTAAATCATAAGCCACTTTAGCAATCGATTCAAAATTATCTCCTGCTATTTCAATATTTACCGGAGGGTCAGTTGGCGGCCCACCACTTTCTTTACCTACTTCTATAGAAGCACCTGCAATACCTGTCATTGCATATTTAATAGAGTCTAGGTAAGGAGCACTACTTTTACCATGTCTCTTTTCATATTCAACAAATGAAATTTGAATTCTTCCTAAGTTAGATTGAATACTTCTGTTATTGTCTCTGGGATTATTAGCACTTAATGCTACATTCGAAATCACGCTTTCAACAATACTACCTTCTAAACCCGGTTTGTTCCCTTCCCCTAAAATTTTATATACTCTGTTTTCTAAAATACGCACTATAGAATCTGTAGCTGCTGCCTTAGTACCCACGGGCATTTTTAGATATACATAAATAAAATTAGGATCTCCACTAGGGAAGAATGGCTTAGGGTTATTTCGTGCAATTAATAAAAAAAGTGATATCGGAAACAGCAAAAACAAACCAACCATTAACCAAGCCGGCCTCATTCCTACTAAAATCCATTGTAGTAATTGCTCATATTTATTCATGAAACCAG
>CANHJH010000196.1 GCA_947460365.1 Sphingobacteriia bacterium
CCTGCCATATCTATTCCATTGTTTACCCATACCAATGGCATGCCTTTTGGACTACAAATTATGACCAAACATTTTGATGAAGCCTCACTGCTTCAACTATCGCAACAGTTAATTACCCTAAATTAATTGGTTATGTCGGGTTCGCTCAAGTATTCAACAGCATTTAAACAACTGTCGGGCTTAATGCTTGTCATTAGCCTTATTGCTGCCCTTCCCTCCATTTTAATGGCAGGAACCAATGCTGATAGCACCATCGATAAATATGGATTTAAATCATTGTTTAAAGCTCGTTTTGATGCTTCGAAGCCTTATGCCACTCAATTGAACCCCCAGGCTGTTTCTTTTGTTCAGGAATATATGCGCAAACAAGGAAAAGAATTAAACAGAATGAAGGAATGGGCCAAACCCTACTTTCAAATGTATGATCTGATTCTGGAGCAATACGGCATTCCCAAAGAAATGAAGTACCTGAGTGTAATTGAAAGTCATTTACAATCGGGATTAGTGTCTTGGGCAGGTGCAGTTGGCCCCTGGCAGATAATGCCTTACGAAGCTACCCGTTTTGGGCTCACCCTTAAACCCAAAGACGAAAGAACCGACTATTATAAAAGCACGGTAGTAGCCGCAAAGCTCATGAAAGAGTTGTATGAAGATTTCAACGACTGGCTTTTGGTAGTGGCAGCTTATAATGGAGGCCCCAACCGGTTAAAAAGATGTATTAAAAAAGCTGGAAGCCGAAATTTTTGGGACTTGCAGTACCTCCTACCCGAAGAAACCAGGAATCATGTAAAGAAATTTATTGCCACCCACTACGCTATGGAAGGCAGCGGTGGTTGGACTACCCTCACAGCGGCGGAAACCAAAGAAGTGAAAGCAAATATGCCACTGAATGCCGGCATTAATACCCTAAATGCTGCTGATACCGCCAATACTAGCACTACCTATATTGGAGGACGCTATAACGCTATCATCGTTGCCAATGGCCTGCTCATTAATATACAGGAATTCAATAAATTAAATCCGGGATTCGATAAAGAATTGGCGGAAGGAAAAAAATATTTATTGCGCTTGCCTACCGATAAACTCGCACTATTTGAAAGTATGAAACAGCAACTGCTGAGTACTTCTGTAAGAATGTTGTTAGAAGGAACACTGCCGAGATAGCCATTATATGCAGGTGATATGTTGGGTATGAAATAATATGCAGGTGATGGCGCAAATTTTATCATTAAATAAACAAATAAATAATTAAAAATTTAGCCATTTTTTATCCAAACAATAAACGGTAACTAATTGTGGCTACAATAACTAGCCCTATAATAATTCCAATTATTACATCAGAAGTCTGTCAGTTCATAGTTAGTGCTTCGTCCACCTTGTTGCTCCTGTCGTAATATGCCTTTGTCAATTAAATCCTTAATGTCTCGTAATGCAGTGTCGGGTGAACATTTGGCAATCTTTGCCCATTTTGATGATTTCAGTTTTCCGTCAAAACCATCGAAAATTTTGTTTAGAACTAATCTCTGCCGTTCGTTAAATCCAATGTTCTCGTGGATTTTCCAAAACTCAGTTTTACGTAATATTTTTTGCAGCGTAGTTTCTGTTGCTAATAATGAATTTTTAAGGCAATGCAAAAACCAGTGCAACCAATCTGTAATGTCTTCCGTGCAGTGTTGAACCTTTTGTAAAATCTCATAATACTGTTTTCGTTCAATTAATATCTGGCTAGACATACTGTAATATCTTTCTGTTGTTTTGTCGGCACGTGCAAGCATTAAATCCGAGATCGCTCTTGCAATTCTACCATTACCATCGTCAAAAGGGTGAATGATTATAAACCAAAAGTGAGCGATTGCAGCATTTAGAACAGGGTCCATAGGGGTGTTGTCATTGAACCATTTTAGAAATTTATCCATTTCTTCTTTCACTTTATTTGCAGGAACAGCTTCGAAATGAACTTTTTCTTTTCCTATTGGACCTGAAACTATTTGCATTTCTCCCGAACGATAACGACCAACTTCTATTTTATGCATTCCTCTGTGTCCAGTCGGAAAAAGTGCCGAATGCCAACCAAACAGTCGTTTATTTGTCAAGGGTTTCTGATAGTTTTGAGTTGCGTCAAGCATCATTTCTACAACGCCTTCCACGTTCCTATTTGCAGCAACAAGTCCGGCTATGTTAATCCCCAGCCGTCTCGCAATGGAAGAACGAACTTGGTCATAGTCGAGCTTTTCGCCTTCTATCTCGGATGATTTTATAACGTCAAGTGTAAGTGTAGTAAGAGTTGCTTCTTCTTTAGTGGCAAAACCAAGTGTATTCATTTGTCCGATAATTTTACCTTGAAGGTTTCGGACTTCTCCAAATATGGAGTTGATGTCGGTTTCCCGCCAAGTAAAATTTGTCCAGTTGTTGTATTCGTATATATATTTTGCCACTTCCTGTAAATGTTCTTGCAGCAAATATAAATATTAATCTCCGCAAATATGCGGTGAATATAAAAATTATTATCCGCAAATTTGCAGATAATCACAGTAATATCTGCCGCACCATATAATTAATTGGGATTTTTGAAACAGGGGTTGTGGAATGTGAAGTGAATGTTTATTTAGCTATATCTTTCAAATATTCCTTAATAAAATTATTTTATTCTGCTGCTAAACAATTTATTTTTTGTGATTAAAAGGGGAATTGTTAAAAAGGACTAATTGAAACTGATGACGAATGGAGTTTTCTAAGGTTTGACTCATCAAACCAGCCTCTACCCTAAAATTTTTATTGATAACATAGCCCAAAGCTCCGTATAATCTGTTTCTATCAAAAACCGGACTTGCTGCATTAATAAATAATTCGTTATAAGTTGATGCGTAGAATGTTTTATTGGTCATGGTTTTGTTATTTAGAGGAACATTTACTCCTAATAAACATCGAAAGCGAAGTTGAAAATCATATTCTAAAAAGCGTTCTTCTATACGATAGCGATGCTGTAAGAACACTCGGCCAAAATTTTGACGGGTAATAAATTGCTGATAAATTCGATGCTCGTTGTTCCCAACTTTATCAACAGCATTGGGTAAATACCGTTGCGAATTGATAAAGGCATAACCCAATAAAAGGTTATTGTTATTTTCGGTAAGGTTATAACCAATTCCTGTTCTAAGTAATAATTGTTGTAAGTCGCCGGCAAAATTAAAATTTCGGTATTGCACTTCGTTGTGCCAATTGAATTTTTTGTTTATCTTTTGATTGCCAAAGTAAATAAACCAATTGCCCACTTCACTTTTTTGAGCCAAAAGACTTGTTGAGCATACCAATAAAACCAGCAATATTGTAGAAATTTTTTTCATCATTTTTTTAACTTATCGATCATTTAATGGTGTGGTTTACACCTTATTGAAGTTGCAAATTTATAGCACAAAGTACGCTAAAGAAATAAAAATATATTTTATTGCACTTCACCACATTAGTATCAGGTTAACAGCCATTTTCCGAATGAAAATGTTGCCAAAAATTTTTACATAGATCATTTCATTCAAATAAACTTACTGGTTTCTTTTTTCAAAAATTCTACTTTTAATTGGTTTAAATATTCAGCGCCATTATTGAGACATTTGAGTCCACTATAAAAATCATTCACATACATACTATTTCCATAAGAATCTCTCACGTATTCAAAATCTATATAGGTATCGCTTCCAGTCCTACTGTATTCTTCAATGTAAAAAAGTAGTCCATCATCTCTCTGAACATTCCATTTTATATGTTCTTTACCATCATTTAATTTCCATCCATTATGCTTTGGCCCCACTACTTTGAAAATGGAATTATTAAGTTCCTTTAATAAATTGCCAGTATTCACATTGGTGTTTTTTATTATTTTAATAAATGTTTCAAAACCATATTCATCTAAGTAATGTCCATGACAATCCCAATAATAAATGCGTCTGTTTGTTTTTAAGCAATCTGAATCATAATCTGCTATACTATGGTTATACTTTCCACTTTGAAAGCTATATTCTCTAACTTCACATTTAAATAATCCATATTCATTAATTTCGATATTATTAAAGTAACAAGGCACCATCATGAAATTTTTAGACATTAAATATTGACCATCAGAGCAAATTAATGTGTAATTGTTTTCAATTGGTAAGTGATGCCATATAGAACGCATTAAATCATTATAAATGTCTTTATTATTTATGAGTAATTGTGATATACTTTCATTTATTTCTGGACTTATTTCAAATGATTTTTTATCTTGAAAATTTAATAATAGATCCTGATGTACTTTTTCAACAAGAGGTTTTAAAACTGCTCTTAATTTCCAAAAATCGATTTCAGTCGTCTTACAGTAATCTTCTAGCCAAACATTAAAATTGGAATGCTTATTAAATACCATTCGATAAGTTCTTGTTCTGTCATAGAAAATAGCAACCTCCTTAATGAAATTGAATTTATACATGTTCTCTTGTACAATCGTAAAGTCTGATGGAATTTCAACTACATTATAGTCTTTCATGGATTAATATCTTATTGTTATTGTTATTGTTCCAAACGATTTTCAATTTTTTAAAGGACGTTAATTTCCAAAAACTGTTTACCCATATCGAAACCCTGTCTGTTTGTGCATGAACTGTTTACAGCTGTGTTGCTTTCATTCATCATTTTGTATATTATTATACAATTCAGGAGCATATTTGATGCGCTGTATTGTATTTAATTGATTCTATGTACAGTTCTTTTAAAACTGCTATATAGATGTATGAATTTTTTAATACAGATGCAGGATTTATTCATTTTAAATTTACCTAGTTCAATTAAAA
>CANHJH010000197.1 GCA_947460365.1 Sphingobacteriia bacterium
AATATACAGTGGAACCCTAATTGCTTCTATTGCTGCAACCATTGATAGTTTTATAATTGCTAAATTTCAGGGCCTGGCTGTTGTAGGTGTTTTTGGATTAGCCCAGTATGCAGCAAATTTAGTACAGGTTCCTCAGCGAAGCATACAGGCTGTTTCTGCAGGTATTCTATCCAGGGCATGGAAAGACAAAAATTTGAATGAGATTAATAGGATTTACAAAAGATCCTGTATTAATTTAATGTTATTAGCCTTATTTATTTTTGGGAATTTATGGTTAAATGTACATCAGGGAATGCAGGTATTAAATATTCAAAAAGAATATGAAGCAGGATTAGGGGTAATTTTTATTCTCGGTATGGTTCGGATTATTGATGCAGCAACCGGTTTAAACGGAATGGTGATAGGCACTTCTACCTTTTGGCGTTTTGATTTTTTCAGTGGCGTTATATTACTAGCATTCAGATTACCTATCACTTATTATTTAATTAAGCATTACGGGATAATCGGTTCATCTTTTGCTGAGCTGATTTCTTATAGTACATACAATCTAATTCGATTCGAATTTTTAAGACGTAAGTTCAACATGCAACCCTTTGATTTGAAAACAATATGGGCATTAGCTACAGCCATATTGGCTTACTTTTTTACTTATTTTATTTTTCAACAATTGAATGGGTGGATGGGAATTTTCATAAGAACCCTATCTTTTTCTGGAATAATGGCATTGGGTATTTTCTATTTACAACTAACACCGGATGCAATGCAGTTGTATAATAATTTAAGAAAAAGATGGATGAAGTAAAATTTAACGCTTAATTATTGTCAACCCTGCCTCCGCCTCTGTATTTTGGGTTCCAGTATTTGTCATTTAAGTCTGAAACCATTACTCCATTGGAGGTGGAGGCATGTACAAATTTATTATTTTGTAAATAAATACCAACATGTGAAATAGATCGGATACTCTTACCAAAAAAGACCATATCTCCTTCTTGTAAATCTTCTCGTTCGATACGTTGGGCTTGATTATATTGTTCCTGCGCAGTTCTCAGTATCGACAAATTATAAACATTCCGCATAATTATTTGAGTAAATCCGGAACAATCAACACAATTTTCACTACTACCACCAATACAATACCTGGTTCCCCACCACTTATCTATTTGCTCAAGTAATACTATGTTATTCAAATTATCTATTGGTACATTTATGATGGGAGAATATTTTAATTGAAGCATATAGGCTCGTTCACTTTCCCCACTTAAAATGGGTATATCTGATGTAGTATTAGATTGACTGTTTTTAGAAGGAGATGAAGATATGCTGCTTGTTTTCTGTTTAGTAGTGGTAACAGTGCCTAATGTAACTTGAATTCCATTGATAAATTCCCTTTTTTCTGTACCATTTTTCCTGTTAACTGTCTCATTACCGCTATGATCTCTGTGGGCAATATTTTGCACTGATTTACAACTCACAATAAAAGTTGTTAAGAAAATTACAATTATATATAATTTCAATCTCATACAAGTTGCAAATTAGGCACTTTGGAGCAATGTGGAAAATTGATTCTTTGACAAAGAACTACAATGACCGACTTTTGTACTACTATATGTCAAAATTTTCTCATTTACACGTACATACACAATATTCGCTATTAGATGGCGCCGCTTCTATTGGTGATTTATACAATAAGGCCGCTGAAAATAATATGCCCGCTATTGCTATTACAGATCATGGAAACATGTTTGGGGCATTTGAATTTGTAAGTCAGGCA
This sequence comes from Sphingobacteriia bacterium, assembly GCA_947460365.1. Taxonomy (GTDB): domain Bacteria; phylum Bacteroidota; class Bacteroidia; order Chitinophagales; family Chitinophagaceae; genus Sediminibacterium. The sequence continues at coordinate 1,772 of CANHJH010000197.1, forward strand.
TGGAAAAAAACAAAAGTAGTAGGAACCGATGAACATGGTAAGGATATACTTGAGCCAGTTGTAAAACCTATTGTTGGATGCGAATTTTATGTTGTAAAAGATCGCCATGCCAAATCCTTTACTAAAGAACAAAAGGATGAACGTTTTCATCAGGTATTATTAGCAAAAAACAAAATCGGTTACCAAAACTTAGTTAAACTCACTTCTTTGGGTTATATCGAAGGGATGTACAGTAAATACCCACGTATCGACAAAGAACTTATAGCGCAATATCATGAAGGAATTATTGCCACTTCATGTTGCATTGGCGCCTATATACCTCAAACCATTTTAAAACATGGGGAAGAAAAGGCTGAGCAAGAACTAAAATGGTGGATTGATTTATTTGGTGACGATTATTACATCGAATTACAACGCCATGAAATAAAAGAGCAGGAAATAATTAATCATACACTACTTAAATTTTCAAAAAAATATAATATTCCCGTAATTGCTACCAACGACAGCCATTATGTAGATCAGGAAGATTCTAATGCGCACGATATATTACTATGTATTAATACCGGTGAAAAGCAAAGTACACCTGGATTTGATGACTTTGTGAATGATGAGATCCAAATAAAAAACAGGCGTTTTAAATTTCCCAATAACCAATTTTATTTTAAAACGCAGGAAGAGATGCAGCAACTCTTTCACGATTTACCAGAATCATTAGACAATACCAATTTAATTGTTGACAAGATTGAAGTGCTGAATCTTAAAAAAGATATTCTTTTACCCGCCTTCCCTATTCCACCTTCATTCCAGATTCATAAAGATGCAAATATGAATCAGTGGGAATTTTTGAAACACCTTACTTATGAAGGGGCAAACAGGCGATACAACGACCTCACTCCAGAAATACAAGAAAGAATTGACTTTGAATTATTTACCATTCGAACAATGGGATTTGCCGGTTATTTTTTAATTGTAAGCGACTTTATTAAAGCCGGTAGAGATATGGGTGTTTTTGTTGGTCCGGGTAGAGGTTCTGCGGCCGGAAGTGTTGTGGCATATTGTATTGGGATTACGAATATTGACCCGGTTAAATACAATTTACTATTTGAGCGTTTTCTAAATCCCGATAGAAAGAGCATGCCCGATATTGATACCGATTTTGATGACGAAGGGCGACAGAAAGTAATTGATTATGTGGTTGATAAATATGGGAAAAGTCAGGTAGCACAAATTATTACCTATGGTACAATGGCTGCCAAAATGAGTATTAAAGATGTAGCCAGAGTGATGGATTTACCTTTGGTGGAAAGCAATATGTTGGCAAAATTGGTTCCGGATAAGCCGGGTACCGTGCTGGGTAGAGTTTTAAAAGCACCTATTACTATCAAAGAAGGGGCAAAATCACTGGAAGAAAAAGAAGCGTATCAACAAGAAGATATTGATAATATCAAAAAATTAAGGGAGATATATAAGGGGTCAGATATAAGAGCCCAAGTTCTAAAAGAAGCAGAGCGATTAGAGGGTTCTGTTAGAAATACAGGTATTCATGCCGCGGGTATTATCATTGCCCCCTGCGATTTAACTGATTTAATTCCCGTAGCAACTGCGAGAGACTCCGATTTATGGGTTACACAAATCGAAGGAAGCATTATTGAAGATGCAGGTGTAATTAAGATGGACTTTTTAGGTTTAAAAACTTTATCTATTCTTAAAACAGCCTTAGAACTAATCAAACAAAATCATGGAGTAATCATTGATTTAGATACACTTCCTTTGGATGACGAAAAGGCTTTTCAACTGTATCAAAGAGGTGAAACCAATGGTACTTTTCAGTTTGAAAGTGTTGGAATGCAAAAATACTTACGGGAACTGAAGCCTGACAAATTTGACGACCTCATTGCGATGAATGCATTATACCGACCAGGCCCCATTGCCTATATTCCCAACTTCATCGACCGTAAACATGGAAAAGAAGCCATTAGTTATGATTTGGCGGATATGGAAGAGTATTTGGCTGATACCTATGGCATTACCGTATATCAGGAACAGGTGATGTTGTTGTCTCAGAAAATCGGAGGTTTTAGCAAAGGCGATGCGGATGTTCTCCGAAAAGCCATGGGTAAAAAAGACCGCAAAACACTCGATAAAATGAAGAGTAAGTTTGTGGATGGCGCTACCGAAAAAGGTCATGCAGCTGATAAACTTGAGAAAATCTGGACAGACTGGGAAGCATTTGCACAATATGCTTTCAATAAATCGCACTCCACCTGTTATGCATTTGTAGCCTATCAAACAGCTTATTTAAAAGCACACTATCCAGGAGAATACATGTCTGCCGTTTTAAACCACCAGGGGAATATTGAAAAAATTACTTTTTTCATGGAAGAGTGTAAGAGAATGGGAATTAAAGTTTTGGGGCCGGATATTAATGAATCGCTAAAAGGCTTTGCTGTAAATAAAAAAGGAGAAATCAGGTTTGGATTAGGGGGATTAAAAGGTGTGGGTGAAATGGCTATTGAAACCATTATCTCTGAAAGAAATAAAAATGGTACTTATAACGATATATTTGATTTTGTAAAGCGTGTTCTACAAAAAAGTGTGAACAAAAAATCTTTAGAAAGTTTAGCCTATTCGGGCACATTTGATTGTTTCCCAGCGTATCACAGGGCACAATATTTTACCTTAATAGAAGGAGAAAAAGTTACCGGGCTAGAAAAAATTATTGCATACGGTCAACAACAACAAACAGCCGCAAATGCCTCCACCAATACATTATTTGGCGATTTACCCAGCGCCATGCAAGTATCTATTCCTAAAATCCCGGATTGCGACCAATGGACGCTTACCGAATTATTAAATTATGAAAAAGAAGTAACCGGTATGTTTATGAGTGGGCATCCACTCGACCATTTTAAATTTGAATTAAAGCATTATGAAATCACCGGAATTGCTGATTTCAATGAAACAAGAGATTCTATTTCGTTGACGCCCAATGCAGCCGGTAAAATGATACGATTGGCAG
>CANHJH010000198.1 GCA_947460365.1 Sphingobacteriia bacterium
AATTAGCAGCAGGAATTTGTTCTTTAAACTGCATCATCACATCAATTGCGTTTAAATACCTTGGTTCAGCAATTTCCGGTTTCCAGCCACTTACTTCAATAAAATTGTAGTAGGCTAATTTGTTTTTTTGCTTTTGTTTTAAAGTCAAGGCATTATTAGAAATATCACCAACCGCAACAATACCATTAGCAATCATTTCAGCTTCAGCATTCGCAATTTCAGCTAAGATTTTGTCTTCCGGAAAATGTCGTTGATTCACAATCGACAAAATAAAATCGGGCAAACCGGTATGCTCCGGAATAAGCCCTTTCATGTGGCTCAACTCTAAATGACAATGTGCATTAATAAAACCGGGTGCTAGTATGCCTTTAAAGTGTTGCACATTGCTGCCGGCCTCTTTTTTAGAAACGATGTCAATAATAGTTCCGGAATTATTGGTAATAATTACCGCATCATCTGCAAGAAATTGTTTGCCATTGAAAATACGATCGGCCGAAAATTTTTGTTGACTCAAGTTATTGGAGTTTATATTCTTTAATAAGTGCTTCAGCAGGAATCTTTAACAACTTACTAAATTTTCTGATCATTGTAAGCGATAAAGGTTGTTTATAGCTCAAAACCTTGCTAATTGTTCCTTTATCGCCATATTCTCTGGCTAAATCTGCTGCTTTATACCCAAAATCTTCCATGCGAATTTTAATAAATTCAATGGGGTCTAGTTCGGGAAAAGCATGCTTTTCTTTTTCGTATTCACTAATTATTTTCACCAATAGCATTAATTCTTTATAATTACTGTCTCCTTTTTTAGCATGTCTAATAGTTTCATATCTATTAATCGCCTCATTATATTCTGTCTCATTTTCAATTAAAAACCATTGTTTCATGAGTTGCTATTTTTTAATTTTCTATGTTGACTTTTTAATTTTAAACACGCCAGTATGGCGTCTCTACAAATTTTAATTATTTATACAGCTTGTTTAAATGGTTGATGGATCGATTTTATCATATTCAGCATGTGTTCCTATAAAACGAACATCAACCCTGTTCTGTCCGTAGTAAATTTCAGCTATTAGCCGATACTTATTGTGAACTATTTCAAATCTAGCCCTATTGTTAGCAACAATTTTAGCGTTTGGAAATGATGTTAAAACATCTTGTTTCATATTCCAACTCGCCATTTCAGTTATTTTCACCCACGTAGCCAAACTTTTTCTGGTATCTGCATGTTTTATTGCAAACTTGTGGAGTAGTTGAAGTTTTATAATAATCATATCCTGTGCGTATAACTGCTAATCATATTCCTTCAAAGAAAAACAGTTCACTCAACTCAACCTATACGGCAACTACCTGATTTTCAAAGGTAAAAAAAGGTTGGCAAATTACCAACTTTTAATTCCTTCGAAAAAAAATTGGGATAAAAATTGCAAATTATTTTGACAAAAATCACCATTATTTTAAAAATTGTTCAAAAATAATATTGAAAATCAATTAGTTATAAAGTAGTGATAAAAAATACTCCTTAAAATCTTTGGAATATCCGTTGTAGAGTCTGACCTTTGCCCTCCCAAAAAATGGGAACATTCTGACCGGTGGGATAGCGCCGGTTTCACTAAAACGTAAGAATCATGAGTAAACTTCATTTCACCACCAAGCATGCGAATGCGGCTACCGTTCAACACAACTGGTATGTGGTTGATGGTACTAATCAAACCGTGGGACGTATTGCCTCTAAGATTGCCGCTGTAATTCGCGGTAAGAATAAAGCGTATTACACTCCTCACGTAGATTGCGGAGATTATGTAATTGTAATTAATGCAGACAAGGTTACTTTTACCGGTAACAAATTGGAAGACAAAATTTACTTGAATTATTCTGGTTACCCAGGTGGTAAGAAGGAAGAAGTTGCAGGTGATTTGTTAAAGCGTCGTCCGGAAGTAGTAATGGAAAGAGCGGTAAAAGGTATGTTACCTAAAAATCGTTTAGGACGTAAAATGATTAAAAAATTATTTGTGTATGCAGGAGTTAATCATCCACATGCTGCACAGCAACCTAAGGAACTTAAATTCTAAACCATTGTTTCGTTCAATAACGAGACGTTAAGCATAAAAAAATGGAAAAACAAAAAAACGCAGTTGGACGCCGTAAAGAAGCTGTTACCCGTGTTTTCATCAGCAAGGGCGATGGTAAGATTACTGTTAACGACAAAGATTACAAAGCATATTTCCCATTGGTTTATTTACAAAACCAAGTAGAAGCTCCTTTAAAAACTGCTGATGTAGTAGGCAAGTTTGATATTGTTATCAACGCTGCCGGTGGTGGTTTAAAAGGTCAGGCAGAAGCTGCTAAATTGGGCATTGCTCGTGCATTACTTGAAGTAAACGCTGAACTTCGTCCTGCTTTAAAAGCAGCCGGTCAGTTAAAGCGTGACCCTCGTAGTGTTGAACGTAAGAAATTTGGTCACAAAAAAGCACGTAGAAGCTACCAGTTCAGCAAGCGTTAATCGTTGTACTGAAGATCATCTAGAGAAAATATATTTAAAAAAATTATATAATTTATCACAATGGAAAATAACACTTCACTACAACAGCAATTACTGGAGGCCGGCGTTCACTTTGGTCACCTTAAAAAGAAGTGGAATCCTAAGATGTTACCTTACATCTTCGCTGAGAAAAAAGGTATTCACATTATCGACCTTAACAAAACTGTAGATTACTTACAAGAGTCTGCAGCTGCTATTAAGCAAATTGCTAAGAGCGGTAAGAAAATTATGTTTGTTGCTACTAAGAAACAAGCAAAAGAAATCGTAACCGAGTGCGCTAAGCGTGTTAACATGCCTTATGCAACTGAACGTTGGTTAGGTGGTATGCTTACCAACTTCAACACAGTTCGTAAGAGTGTGAAGAAAATGCAGAGCATCGAAAAAATGTTGAACGATGGTAGTGCAGAAAGCCTTACCAAAAAAGAGCGTTTAACTTTAAGTCGCGATAAAGACAAAATGGAAAAAGTATTGGGCGGTATTGCTCAGTTAGGTCGTTTACCGGCTGCTTTATTTTTAGTAGATATTGGTTGTGAGCATATTGCTTTATCTGAAGCTAAGCGTTTGGGCATCACTACTTTTGGTATGGTAGATACCAACTGTGATCCTAATAAAGTTGACTTTGCAATTCCTGCAAATGATGATGCAACCAAATCTATTGCGATCATTACCAACTATATTGTTGCTGCTATTTCTGAAGGATTGGCAGAGCGTCAGGCTTCTAAAGATGATGATGAGTCTGATGACAACAACAATGAAAACGAAGCTCGCGCACGTCGTTTAGAAGCAGAAGCACAAGCTGAAGCCGGACGTGGTGGTAGAGGCCGTGGTGCTGGTGCCCCAGCTGGTGGTCCAGGTGCCGGTGGTCCTGCTAAGCGTCGCCCTGCTGGTGGTGGTGCCGGTGGTAACCGTCGTCCAGGTGGTGGTGGTGGTGGAAGATAATTTCCTCCAACATCAATAATAAATAATAATCATTTTAACGATACAGAATCTATCCGGTTCTGTATCGTTCATTTAATCAACATTCAATATAATATTTTATGGCAACTGCAATAACCGCAGCAGACATCAATAAATTACGTCAGGCAACAGGTGCCGGTATGTTAGACTGTAGAAAAGCATTGACTGAAACCGACGGAGATTTTGAAGCAGCAATCGACTGGTTGCGTAAACAAGGTCAGAAAGTAGCTGCAAAGCGTAGCGACAGAGAAGCTAAAGAAGGGGTGATCATCGCTAAAACATCTGCTGACCACAAAGTTGGTTTTGTAGTATGTATTAGTTGTGAAACGGATTTCGTTTCTAAAAACGCTGATTTCGTTGCATTTGCTACCTCTATTGCTGATGCAGCTGTAGCTAACAACGTTAAAAGTGCCGACGAATTAAATGAAGTAACCATCAATGGCGCTAAAGTAGCAGACTTAATTAATGATAAATTAGCCGCTATTGGAGAAAAAATTGGTGTAGCTAAATTTGAAAGAATTGAAGCTCCTTATGTAGCATCATACATTCATGGTGCTAACAGAATGGGTGTTTTAGTTGGCTTAAATAAAGACGCAGCTGAAGCCGGTAAAGATGTTGCTATGCAAATTGCAGCAATGAACCCATTAGCTGTTGATGCCAATAGCATTCCTGCCGATACAGTGGAAAGAGAAAGAGCTATTGTGGTAGAAACTATGAAAGAAGATCCTAAAATGGCCGGTAAGCCAGATGAAATGATCGCTAAAATTGCAGAAGGTAAGCTCAATGCATTCTTTAAAGAGAATACATTATTGGCACAGGCTTTTGTGAAAGATGGTGCTATTACGGTAGAAGCTTACCTAAAATCTGCCGGTGATGTAATCGTTACCGAGTTTAAAAGAGTAGCATTAGGATAATTTCAACCTCCTAGTTCATTATATTGAAAGGGCTCCGTAGTAATACGGAGCCCTTTTAGGTTTCTAATATGTCCCATACTGCTTTGGGTAAACACCGGTTATCAATTATTTTTTCTCATGTTTTTGCAAAATAACAAAGTATTAATATTTTTTATTATTTACTAATGATTGATTATTGGTATTTTTATTTATTTTTTAAACAACTGTATTAATGGCAATTGAATCTTATTTCGAGAATATTCAGCAAGAAATTATTAATCTTTTATCTGGAGCATCTAAAAATGTATATGCAGCCATAGCTTGGCTTACCGATTTGAAAATTATTTATACTTTAAACGAACTTGCTAAAAAAGGTATCAATGTAGAAGTTATTTTAA
>CANHJH010000199.1 GCA_947460365.1 Sphingobacteriia bacterium
TGAGATATAAATACTTTAATTTTGATAATGAATAAATTTCATCTGGTATATTATTAAGATTATTATCCCACAAACTCAATCGCTCAACATTTGCTAATACTGCAATAGTGTTTGGCACTGAGTCTAGTTTTTTACCTCTAAGATTCAGGTAAGTTACTTTATCTTTGTTAGCAATTGCTTGCTTTAAATCGACAAATTCTTGAGCACCACACCTTGAAAGCATTATTATAAAAAAGAAAAGTAAACCTATTATTTTCATGATGTTTTAATTTAAAAAACGGACAAGCTATTAACTTGTCCGTTCCTAATTTTAGAAATAAATAATTATTTAACAATAACTTTATATGTATTAATACCAGTTGAAGTAGATACTTTCACAAAATAAACACCACTGTTTTCGATATTAAATTTAACAACATGTTGACCAGAATTATAAACATTATTGATCGGAGTAGAAATTATTTTTCCGAGCACATCTAAAATGTCAACTTTCACTAAGCTAGATAATTTTAAATCAAACTTAACATTTAATTCATCTTCTGTAGGATTAGGGTAAACACTTGCGTTATTTAACATTAAATTTTCCTCTTCTATCGACACTGTCTTATTACCAAGATTTTCTTTACGAGCTATTACTAACATCGAACTGGTATTAAATGTTACTGTTTTACCACTTGCGTCAATTATTGTAGCCGTATTTGCAGATGATGGATTTTGCATCGAAATAAACATATACTTATAATCAGGCGTGAACGTCATACCTGTAGGTTCAGAACCCGCGGGCGTAGTAGCAAATAATTCAATTTTTGGATTATCCTGAGTATGATCAGGACGTACCATCCAAATATGATCTTGGCTTCCATCTTGCAGTACATATAAGTTACCTCTGTCATCAAAAGTCAAATTATCATTTCCAGTACCCCAAGGTTCAGTTACTATTGTACTGTTATCTGTCAAAACTGAATAATTAGTTCCTCCGACAAAGGTTTCAAAATCAGAAATTGTTGATCCGTTATCCATGAATCTATAAGTACGGCTATTTCCTTTAGCTGTAAAATAAATTTTTTTGTCTAATGGACTAATTTCCACATCTTCCACGCCGTTAAATATTGTTGAACCTAAAGATTTGGCAAGTGAGTATGATGTATTTCTATCAGAAACCGTCGTGTTTGGCACTAAGGTCCATACACCTGTTTTAGACTGCGGTTCATTACTTTGTAACTGAGACCCCAAATTTAATGCATATAATTTCCCTGAAGACAAATCTCCCTTTTTATCTGCTACATATTTGAACACAGAACCATCCCCTGCATCTTCGCCCCAATAAGCCGTAATAGAGTCAGAAGCAACTACGACATTTTCATGTGAGGCATTTCCCATTGCCCATAATTTTTGAGCTTTACCAGACCCGTATTGTGGTATTTTATTTGTTTTAGGGTCTATTTCAACCAACCATCCCATATCAAAATAGCCATCCGAATTAGCATCTACAGAACCTCTTGACTCCTCAGCAGTAACTATTGTTCCCCAAGGAGTAATACCACCCGAACAATTACGCTGAGTACCTCCAACCTCAGCAAAACTAATAGCTCTTGAGGAATCAATAGACCATAATTGAGTTGATGGATTAAAACTTACATCAAACATAGCTACTCCACCAGGGGTTGTTTCATAATTCAATGCAACGTGTCCTTTAATACTACTTGTCATATTATCAGGAATAAATCCAGTAAAATCAAAGTTTGTACTAACATTTCCACTACCTATCGTATAAGGAGTTCCTGTTTGCACTAACAATTGCATATCATGGGTTTTTGGTAAAACTAATAATTGGCCTTTTGTTGAGGGCGCTACAGACGTGAAACATCCAATGTGCGCATCACTTGCTCCAGCACAGCCTTTTGCAGCTGCTGTAGCATCTGGTTTTATGTTTAATTCTAAGTCAAATACACAATCAGAACTAGTAGCGTCATTTTGATGAACTTCAACGGCAATAATATTTTCTCCTTGAACCAAAAAATTCTTGGATAGGTGGTATGTTTCATAAATCCCTTCAGTAGCTGAAGCAAGTGCCAAAGTTGTATAGGTTATTAAACCTGTCGGCATATTTGTTCTTTTCACTTCAGTACCATTAATATAAATTACAGCCCCATCATCTTTCATAATTCTTAACATCAATGAATCTCCTATTGCAGAAAGATTAACTATATTAAATTTTTTACGAAAATAATTTGTCGGGTATTTATTATTATTGTCATCTCCGAATGCGATAATCGTGGTAACCGGGTCTGTATAGCCTAATGGTCCAGAACCGTTTGACCAATTACGATCTTCGTAAACTTTTTTAGTCCAATTACTACCCAAATCAATCCCCATATCATTATACAACCAATTTGAACCTTTAGAAATTGGAAAATTCGACGTTATTGGGTATTTATTTTTCCCGATCAATTGCATATCAAATACCAAATCTGAACTTGACACAGAAGATTGATGAATTTCAATTGCAACTGTATTTGTATCATTATTTAAAAGTAAATTAGGTATTACATTTCTTATATACTTCATTTCATCTGTGCCAGAAATATCAACTGTTGCTAAACTTGAATAAGAACCTGGCAAAGCGACATTTCTTCGCAATACTTCAACACCATTTATATACATTACTATACCATCATCTGCCAAAGTATAGGCAATTAAAGAGTCATACTGTGAAATATTATTTGAGATAAAAGTACGACGTAAGTATGTTGTTGGAAATTTATTCCCAGCATCATTTCCAAAACCCATGGTTGTTCCCAAAGCTGATAAACCGTAACCTAATTTTCCATTACCAAAAACCCAATTTGAATCTGCAGCGTATCTGCGTGCATTCCAAGACACAGCATCAAGGTTTTCACCTTTATCATTATATTTCCATTGTGAATTTCTGTTTATCGGAAACGAACCTATTTCTGCTTTTGGCTTTATGGCGTTGTCAAGCCCCATATACTCAACTACTAATTTAGCTGCCTTTGCAGGATCTCTATCATATGATTGAGCAACTCTTGCACCAACTCCAGTAACGATGAAAGACAAAGCATTGCCACTTACCCATCCTGCTCTATCAACTATTGTTTGCACCAAGGTTTTCAAATCTGGTGTTCTTTGATCTAATCCAGCTAACCCATCTGTGTTCCATGCTGCTGTTGGATTCCAAGATACTGATTGCGCTATCGTTGACCTTGTGGAAATCGTTCCCAAAGCAGAAGTAAATGTTAATGAATTATCTGTATCTTCTGCTTTAATCGTCAAATTACATGGATTAATATTTGTAGGTTCATCGACTGTAAATTGAATATAAGCATTTTTGATAATTGTTCCTTTTGGTAAATTAATACCAGTAAATCTTACTCCAATAGTTTGGTTTGAAGTTTTATCCATAACCATTTCCAAATCTGAAGACGTTAAATCACCAGCAGTTCCAGTTGGATTTTCCTCTGCATCATCGGAGCTATTTTTAATTAAAAACTGTGACGTAACTGGCACATAATACTCTATTACTAATTCTGGGGCTTTTGCGGGATCTCGATCATAAGATTGAGCAACTCTTGCTCCTGATCCTGTAACGATGAAAGACATAGCATTACCGCTTACCCAGCCAGTTCTGTCAACTATTGCCTGAACCAAAGTTTTCAAATCTGGTGTTCTTTGATCTAATCCAGCTAATCCATCAGTATTCCATGCAGTTGTTGGATTCCAATTCACTGATTGCGCTGTCGTTGACCTTGTGGAAATCGTTCCCAAAGCAGAAGTAAATGTTGTTGAATTATCAGTTTCTTCTGCCTTAATAACCAAATTACATGGATTAATATTTGTAGGCTCATCTACTGTAAACTGAATATAGGCATTACTTACTAAAGCCCCCTTTGGTAGCTTAATATTAATAAAACGCATACCAATTGTTTGGTTATTAGTTTTATCCATCACAAATTCTAAATCAGAAGATGTTAAATCTCCTGCGCTACCTGTTGGATTTTCTTCTGCATCATCAGAACTTGCTGCAATTCGCACATTTAATTTGCTCTGCGCAAACGATGTTTGGGTTAGACAAAGGGAAAATAATGCTAATGCAAATTTAATTACCCTTGCCTTTGTGAAAATGTTTAAATACATAATGTTAATTTTTTATTATTGCACAATATTAGTTGCACAATAAAAAGAAATTAACAAGTTAAAATTATTGAATTATCAAATTAAGACGTGTAATTGGTTAATTTGATTAAAAGTTTAAAGATGTTATATTAACATCATTTTAAATAATGCAGAATTTAATCCCTTGAAAAATGACAAATTGATTTTACATTTTAAAACTAAGAACTAATAAAGTCAAGTCATATATAAAATTTAATTCATTGTAGATTTCCTTATTGTAAATAATAATTTTCTACCATTGAAATTCTCAATCATATTCATGTTTCAATAACGCTATATTTTAAATAGTTAACGATTAAATATAATCTTCGAATATTATAAATAATTACTGTTGCCTGACGATAGAAAATTCAAATTAGGGTTTAATCATTACCTCAATAATATTCTTAAATTACCATCAAAAAATCTAGGATTTTGGTTGATGTAAAAAAACTTATCAAAAAAAATCCTAGATTTTTTTAGAAATCAAATTTCCCTCTATGATCTTCGATATTTGCTTTTTCTTTCAAAGCATCAAACATTTCATAATCAACTCTTCCACCATTCATTCTTTCAATTTCTAGTTGTTTTCCTTTCAAATCGCTTGGTAA